>NZ_VJZD01000509.1 GCF_009377175.1 Streptomyces adustus | reverse complement strand
GGAGGGGGAGGTGGTGGCGTTTGGGCTGTTCAGGGGGCGTGTTCGAATGCCGGGTGGCTGTGCTCGATGTGTGTAATTGATGGAGTGTGAAATCTCAAGATCACTTGGACGGTCAATTTCTCGAATGTTTCGAACGGTTTCTCGACCGTGGATGGCCAACCGGTGATCTTTCGTTCTGTGGCTTTCACTATGAAAGGACTAGTATGTGACCGGAGTGATCAATGCCTCACAAGGGACCTTTGGGTGACGCCGACGAGCTGTTGGCCAGACTTGGGTCACTGACCGCCGAGGCCCGCGAGCGCGCCGAGCTTCAGCGCTCCCAGGTCGAGCTGGCGATCGCCCTGCAACGGGGCATGCTGCCCGGAGACCTGCCGACCGCCCCCGGCATCCGGGTGGCCGCCCGCTATGTGCCCGCCTGTTACGGGCTCAACGTGGGCGGCGACTGGTACGACGCGTTCCCGCTGCCCGACGGAGGCATCGGACTGTCCATCGGTGACGTGCAGGGGCACAACATCGAAGCCGCCGCCTTCATGGGTCAGGTGCGGGTCGCCCTGCGGGCCCTGGCTTCGGTGACGAGCGAACCGGGGGAACTGCTGGCCCGGACGAACGGCCTGCTCCTGTCGCTCGGCACCGACCTCTTCGTCACCTGTACCTTCGTACGGCTCGACCCGGCCACCGGGGTGCTGGAGAGCGCGCGGGCGGGGCACGTGCCCTGTGTCTGGGCCACGGCGGACGGACGGTCCGGCATCGCCCGGGACGAGGGCGGGCCGCCCCTGGGTGTCCAGGAGGGGGCGGTGTACCCGACGACCCGGTCCCGGTTCACCACGGGCGGAGTGTTCGTCCTGCTCACGGACGGCGTGGTGGAGGGTCCCTCGCTGACCGTCGACGAAGGGCTCGAACTCGTCGTACGACTGGCCGGCGCCGCGGCCGTCGCCGGCGTGGAGGCGGAGTCGCTCGCCGCGGGTCTGATCAGGTTCTCGGATCTCGTGGGGCACGAGGACGACGCCGCCGTGCTGGTCCTGCGCCACGACGGACCCGGCATCCGGCTGTAGGACGAGTCCCGCCAGTCCCGCCAGTCCCGCCTGTCCGGCGGCGTCCGGTCCGCGCCCGATCCGGCCGGGGCCCGCGTCGGCGCCGCTCGCCTCGCCGATGCGGCGGAGCCGGTGTCTCATGGCTGCTGTGGTGCGTAACCGGCAGCTGAGCAGCCCCGTCGTCACCGGCGTGCAGGTGCTGGCTGTCGCCGCCTGCTATTACGCGGCAGCACGGCTGGGACTCCTGCGGCAGTACGTCGTCGACGGAGCGGTCTTCACGCCCATCTGGCCGCCCACCGGGATCGCCGTCGCCGCCCTGTTGATCCTCGGCCTGCGCTGCTGGCCGGGGATCTCCCTCGGCGCGCTGCTCGCCGTGCTGTCCATCACCCCGCTGCGGCCCACGGTCGTCGGCAATGTGGTCGGCAACACCGCCGCCCCCATCTGCTCGTATCTCCTGCTGCGCCAGGTGGGCTTCCGCAACGATCTCAGCCGTCTGCGGGACGGCGCCGCACTGGTGTTCCTGGGTGCCCTCGCCAGCACGCTGATCAGCGCGACCGTCGGCGTCGGGGTCATAGTCCTGAGGGGAGGGCTCCCGGCGGGCGACTTCTGGACGGTGTGGCCGGCCTGGTGGGTGGGTGACACCATGGGCGTCCTGATCGTCACCCCGCTGCTGCTGGCGCTGCACGGGGCGCGCTGGCCCCCGCGCATGTCGCGGTGGAAGGAGGCGCTGGGGATGATCCTCGTCGCCTGCGTCCTCATTCCGTTCGCCACCCACAGCTCCCTCAGCGTGCTGTTTCTCGTCTACCCGCTGCTGATCTGGGCGGCGCTGCGGTTCCAGCTCGTGGGCAGCATGCTGTGCGCGCTGTTCGCCTCGGTCATGGCCACCGTCGCGGCGACGGACGAGGTCGGCCCCTTCGCCGGGCTGTCCCACACGGAGCTGATGTTCAAGCTCCAGGCCTTCAACGGAGGCATGGCCCTGACCGCGCTGCTCCTCTCCTCGGTGATCACCGAGCAGCTCAACACCAGACGCTCCGTCGAACAGGCCTGCCAGGAACTGGCCGAGGTCCTCGAACACCTCACGGCGGGCGAGCCCCGTCGTGCGCTGCCGCACGAGGGGGAGGGGGAGGGGG
>NZ_VJZD01000508.1 GCF_009377175.1 Streptomyces adustus | reverse complement strand
GTCCTGCACCGGCTCGGCATGCTCTCCGACGACGTCCGCCGCACCCTGCTGGTGGCCAGCGCCGGCGCCCGCCCCACCCTGTCCCTGCTGCTGGCCGCCGGCCGGGAGAACGCCGAGGCGGAGACCGCCCAGGCCGCCCGGCTCGGCCTGCTGACGACGGAACAGGAGGGCCCGGCCGTACGGTTCGCGCATCCGCTGATCTCCGCCGCGCTGTACGCGGAGGCGCCCGCGCAGGACCGCCGGGCCGCGCACGCGGCGCTGTCCACCGCGGCGTCCGACCCGATCGAACGGGCCCGGCACCTGGCCCTGGCGACCACCGGCACCGACCCGGACGTGGCCGCCCGGCTGGCCGGCGCCGCCGCGCTGGCCCGGGACCGCGGCGCCCCGTCGGTCGCCGCGTCCCTCGGGCTGCTCGCCGCCCGCCACACCCCGGTGGGCGCCACCCCCGGCCCCGACGACCGGCGGTTGCAGGCGGCCGAGGACGCGATCACCGCCGGTGAGGTGGAGCTCGCCCGGGACATCGCGCACGAGGTGCTGACCCGGGCCACCGTGCCCGCCGAACGGGTGCGGGCCTGGATGGTCGTCATCGAGTCGGCCGGGCAGGCCCTCGGCGAGGTCGACGCCGTCTTCCCGCAGGTGCTGGTCGACGCGGGCGAGGACCCCAAGCTGCTCGCCCTGGTCCACTACCAGCTCGCCTGGCGCGGCCTGGTCGTCGAGGGCGACTTCTCCGAGGCCCGCACCGAGGCCGCGCACGCGGCGGAGCTCGCCGCGACCGCCGGCGACCGGCGCACCGAGCTCATGGCACTGTCCTTCCAGGCCTCGACCGAGACGCTGATGGGCCACCCGAACGCCCCCACGACCATCAAGCGGGCGCTCAAGGAGCCCCAGGACCCGTATGTGGCCTGCCACCACAACGGCGCCGGCGCGGCCCGGTTCCGCTGGCTGCTGATGAGCGACCAACTGCCCGAGGCGCGCAGCACCATCACCGCGCTGCTGCGCGAGGTGCAGCGGCGCGGCATGGTCGAGAGCGAGGTGCACTTCCAGCGCTTCCTGGCCGAGACCGAGCTGCGCTCCGGCCACTGCGGACGGGCCCTGGACCTGGCCCGCGAGAGCCTGCGGCTGGCCCGCGACTCCGGGATCGGGCTCGGCGCCTCGGCGATGCTCGCCTCCCTCGCGGAGGCCTCCGGCGGTGACGTGGACCGGGCGCTGGAACTGGCCGGGGAGGCGGCGGAACGGGCCGAGGAGGACGGCGACCAGATGTACCTCTCCCGGGCCCTGGCCGCGTGCGGGTACGCCCAGCTGGTGGCCGGGGACGCGGCGGGCACGGTCCGTTCGCTGCGCCGGGTGCGCGAGCTGGAGGCCGGGCTCGGCATCACCGACCCGGCGCGCGGCCGCTGGCAGAGCGACCTCGCCGAGGCCCTCGTACGGATCGGGGAGCCGGGCGAGGCGCAGGAGCTGATCGACGTCTCACGCGCGCACGCGCTGCGGCTGGGCCGGGAGAGCGTGCTGGCCGTACTGGACCGCTCCGAGGCGCTGGTCCGGGCGGCCCGCGGCGACCAGGAGGCCGCGCTCTCCCAGCTGACGTCCGTTCAGGACCGGCTCGCCAAGCTGGGGTACGGCCTGGAGGAGGCGCGGGCCGCGTTCGCGCTGGCCCGGCTGCGCACCCGCAGGCCGGGGCCGACGTCGTACGACGAGGCCGCCCGGCTGTTCCGGCGCTGCCGCGCGCTGCCGTGGCTGCGGCAGGTGGACGCGGCGGCCGCCGCGGAGCCGGAGGACGAGGCCGTCGACGCCCCGCGGGACCCCGCGCTCGACGCGCTGGAGGGCCTCGCCGCGATGGAGCGTCAGGTCGCCGCGCTGGTCATGGAGGGCGCCACCAACCGGGAGATCGCCGCCCGGCTCTACATCAGCGTCAAGACGGTCGAGGCGACGCTGACCCGGGTCTACCGCAAGCTGGGGATCCGCTCGCGGGTGGACATCGTCCGGCTGGCGGCGGGGCGCCGCGCGAAGTGAGCACCGCGCGGGTTTACTGCACTGACGGGTTTGCCCAGGGGTCACCGAGGGTTTTCCCTGCCCAACTCCCTTAGGGGGTTCCCTCATTGGGAGGCGGCTGCGTCGGGTCCTAGTTTTTGGGGTGTGCCGCACGCCCAGGCACACGGGGGTCGGTCCCGCGACCCCCGTGCACCCTGTCTCTTA
>NZ_VJZD01000507.1 GCF_009377175.1 Streptomyces adustus | reverse complement strand
ACTTCACCTGGACCGCCCCACCTCCCGTCGCCGCACAGACGCCCGCCCAGACGCCCCCCTCACCGGAGCCCACACCGGACGACGAGGCAGAGCAGAGCGAACCCTTCGACCCCTCGTCCCTGGTGACCTACGTCGCGCCGGACAGCCTCCCGGAGGGAGCCTTCAACGCGGCGACACTGTGGTCGCTGGCACCCGAGCTGGAACCCTTCGCCGTGGTCACCCACTCCTCCGGCGGCGTGACGGTGCCGCTGCGGTACATGGACGACCGCGAGACCGCCGACTGGGACGATCCGTGGGACGGCAACGACGCGTTCAACGCCGTGATGGAACCGGCCGCCACCTACCTCGCCCTCGTCGTTGAGCGCGCCGAACGCACACAAGCGGACCCCGCGGCCTCCGACGAGGACAAGGCAGCCGCGAAGCACCTGTTGAAGACCGACAAGCTGCTGGAGGACGACGGTTGGCGTCCCGAGTACCGCAGTGAGTTCCTACGGATGCAGATGCTCCTCAGAGAGAGCGGACTGCTCGACGACCTGCCCCGCGAACTGGTCGCCAACCCGAACTGGTCGCGGGACCGGGGCGTGGTGGATCCCGAGGACACGCCATGGGCCCTGGTCGACCCGGCCGACCCGACCGGCCCGGTGGGCGGTTCGCTGCGCGGCCCCGCCGGAGTGTCCGCCGCATTCCACACCTGGCTCAACACCAACGGCGGGGACAGCAACTGGCTGGCCGCCTGGGCGACCGATCAAGCCGGTGGTTCGATCAACACCGAGTCCCAGCGGTTCAAGGTCATGGTCAGCCACTTCCGACCGCCGAAGTCACCCGATGGCTATTACCTGGCCGGACTGAACAGCGGCCTGAGGAACGACACCTGGCTGTCGGACGGCCGCGACTACCCGGTCACCCGATTCGACCCGCAGTACCTGGACCACAAGGCGTACATACGCAGCATGGTCGCCCAACACGCCTTCACCTACGAGGTGCTCAACCGGGTCAAGATGCCCAACGTCGACGCCGAACAAGGAATCGTCCAACTCATCCGCCTGGAGAAGCGGGACCTGCTGGAGGAGCAGAACGGCGGCGGCCCGCCGACCATGGGCGCCGAGGTGCAGATGCGACGGGGGCCAGCGGAGTCGTACAGCCTCCTCACCCCGTACAAGGACCCCACTGACGAGAGCAGCCACACGCTCGGCCCCTTCTGGGTGACGTCCCAGAAGGTGCCGCTGCACCGCGTATTCGGCACCTACCTCCAGAGCCGGGCAGAAACAGACCCGGACCGCTCGCTTCTCCTGGGCGAGGGGGAGAACGAGTTCCTGGCCCTGGGCGAGGGCGCGTCCATCACCTACCACGGCACCGACACCCCACCCCGACTGCCCGTCACCACCCCCGGCGACGTCGCCGCCCGGGCACCCAGGCCCGGACAACGATCCACTCCGGCGCCGGTCGCACAGTCACACCCGCAGAACCCCGCAGAGGCGGTGATCGAGGAGCCGGCCGCTGACCGCACTCGACTGCGCACGGCCGAAGCAGCCCTGGAGGCCGCCGGCCTGCGCGCCGACGAACTCCAGCAGAGGATCGACACGACCCTCGACCCCCGGCAGAAGGCGGCACTGCAGGAAGAACTGGACCAGCACGCCGACGTCGTCGCCGAGGCTCTCCGCGAGGTCGACCTCGCCCTCGCCGACTCACGACCCGCGGCCGGTCAGGATGACACCACCGCCGAGGCCGGACCATCCACACGGCCCCGGATGCGGCTCGACCGTACGCCCCGCTTCACCGTCCCCTCCCGCTTCGACGTCCGTCGCCTCCAGCACGAAGGCGACACGATCACCGACCTCACCGTCACCGTCGCCTACCGCGGCGGCGACAGCACCGCCGTCCACGCCAAACTCGCCCAGGGCGTCCAGGGCTACTACAACAACCCCGGCCACCGCCTCCCCAACGGCGACCTCCTCCACATCACCGTCCAAGTCGCCACACCCGGAACCAAACCCCACCTCACCGTCGACCTCAGCGACCACTCCCGGCCGATGGACCACCGCACCTGGCACCACGACGCCAACCCCATCGACTACGCCCACGAACTCGGCCACCAACTCGGCCTGCGCGACGAATACCAGGACGACACCACCCCCCACCGCCCCGACATCACCGGCAGCCTCCTCGGCAACTACCACGAGCCCGCACCCGACGCCCTCCCCCAAGG
>NZ_VJZD01000506.1 GCF_009377175.1 Streptomyces adustus | reverse complement strand
GGGCCGGGGCGGCGGGTCGGTGGTGTTCATCGGGACCCAGTCGGCGGTGGCCGCCCCCTCGCAGGTGCGGCAGGCGGCGTACGCGGCCTCGAAGGGGGCGCTGACGAGCGCGATGTACTCGCTGGCACGGGAGCTGGGGCCGTACCGGATCCGGGTCAACACCGTGCTGCCGGGCTGGATGTGGGGGCCGCCGGTCCAGGCGTACGTGCAGTTCACCGCGCACACCGAGGGGGTGCCGGAGGGGGAGGTGCTGTCCCGGCTGACCGAGCGGATGGCGCTGCCGGAGCTGGCGACGGACGGGGACGTGGCGGACGCGGCGGTGTTCCTGGCGTCCGACCGGGCGCGGGCGATCACGGGGCAGTCGCTGCTGGTCAACGCCGGGGAGCTGATGCGCTGAGCCCGTTCCGCTCCCCCCACAGACTGTTCATATAGGTGAACCAAGGTCAGCTAGCAGAACTATTTTGCCTGCTCTTGACCTACCGCTCGCTTGTCGTGCCCACGCACAACCACCCACGATGAGCGGGCACTTCGCGGCCTGAGGAGCCCACTCCCCGCTCAGGCGAAGTGCCCACCAGCTGAGCGGAGTTCACAAGGCGGACCCTGGAAGGGGGCTCATGAACAGTCTCGACTGGGCCGTGCTCATCGGGTACTTCGGCGTGATGGTCGCGATCGGCGTCTGGTCGCACAAGCGCGTGGACGACGTCAGCGACTTCTTCACCGCCGGCGGGAAGATGCCGTGGTGGCTGTCCGGCATCTCGCACCACATGTCGGGCTACAGCGCGGTGATGTTCACCGGGTACGCGGGCATCGCCTACACCTACGGCGTGACCTCGTTCGTGACCTGGTCCTTCCCCATCGCGCTCGGCATCGCCATCGGGTCGAAGCTGTTCGCGCCGCGGATCAACCGGCTGCGCTCCCGGCTGCACGTGGCCTCGCCGCTGGAGTACCTGAAGAACCGCTACAACCTCCCCACCCAGCAGGCACTGGCCTGGTCCGGCATGCTGCTGAAGATCGTGGACGTCGGCGCGAAGTGGGCCGCGATCGCGACCCTGCTGTCCGTGTTCACCGGGGTCTCGCTGAACCAGGGCATCCTGATCACCGGCGGTATCACCGCCGTGTACTGCACCATCGGCGGGCTGTGGGCCGACGCGCTGACCGAGCTCGGCCAGTTCGTCATCCAGCTGCTGGCGGGCCTGTCGATGTTCGTCGCGGTGGTGCTGAAGCTCGGCGACAAGGGGATCGGGTTCTTCGACGCGTGGGACGAGCCCGCGCTGCACGGCCACGGCGACGGGCTAGCCGGCCCGTACGGCACGGTGTTCCTGCTCGCCTTCCTGTTCATCAAGCTCTTCGAGTACAACGGCGGGATGCTCAACCAGGCCCAGCGCTACATGGCCACCGCCGGACCGCGCGAGGCCGAGCGCTCGGCCCGGCTGTCCGCCGCGCTGTGGCTGGTGTGGCCGGTGGTCCTGTTCTTCCCCATGTGGATGTCACCGCTGCTGGTGCACGCCCAGAAGCCGGACGGCTCCGACTCCTACGGCCTGATGACCGAACAGCTGCTGCCGCACGGTCTGCTGGGCCTGGTCGTCGTCGGCTTCTTCTCGCACACCATGGCCATGTGCTCCTCCGACGCCAACGCGATCGCGGCGGTGTTCACCCGGGACGTGGCCCCGGTCCTGTCCGAGCGGGCCCGGTCCTGGAACGCGCGGTCGGGGCTGATCGCGGCCCGGGTCACCACGGTCGTCTTCCTCGCCCTGTCGATGTCGGTGGCGACCCAGGTCAACTCGCCGACGTTCAAGGACATCATCACCGTCGTCATCAAGTGGGTGGCCGGCCTGATGGGGCCGATCGCGATCCCGATGATGCTCGGCCTGCTGCGGCCCTTCCGCCGGTCCGGCCCGACGGCCGCGCTCACCAGCTGGGCGATGGGACTGCTGGCCTTCTGGCTGGTCAACTACCCGATCAACTGGAACGTCGACGGCGGGGTGCCGTTGCAGTACCAGGTGTCGGTCCCGCTGGCGGTCTCTCTGCTCCTCTACGTCCTGATCGGCTTCCTGCGGCCCGAGGACACCCCGGAGCGGCTGGCCGTCATCGAGCGGATCAACTCCGACGGGGACGGGGCGGCCGCGGCGGCCGTACCCGCTCCGGCGACCGGGGGCGCCGACACGACGGTGAAGGACGACGTCGGCCGGTAGGCCGGGGAGCCGGGCGGGCCGGGCGCTG
>NZ_VJZD01000505.1 GCF_009377175.1 Streptomyces adustus | reverse complement strand
ATCCGCAGCGTCGGCTACCGCCAAGGCGACCGCGAACTGGCCATCAAGGACGAGAGGCTGGCATGAACACCCAAAGACTCCTCGTCCCCACCCTGCGATCGGCGACCGCCGCAACCCTCGGCGCCAGCGGATTCATCCACGCCCAGCTCTACATCGACGGGTACCGCTTCGTCCACATCATCGGCCCCCTGTTCCTGCTCCAGGCCAGCGCTGCCTTCGCCCTCGCTGTCCTGCTGCTGATGGGGACACCACCCCTGCTGCTGAGGGCCGCCGCGGCAGGCGTCGCGCTCGGCGCCCTCGGCGGCTTCACCGCTTCGCGCACCGTAGGCATATTCGGATTCACCGAGCACGGTTTGCAGCCCGCGCCACAAGCCGTCCTCAGCCTCGTCGCCGAAACCGGCACGCTGCTGCTCCTCGCCATTTGGCAGGTGGCCGAGACGAGACAACACCGCGCTGCCCGAACGCCCTTGAGGGCACCCACCTGGGATCGGGCGACCACGCGCACACCACCCAACTGAACGACCACAAAGCCACGCGGGATGCCTGCGCCGCGTGCCGAGAAGCAGGCGTTCGAGGGGCCCGTCCGCGAGGAGACCTCACAGAAGATGCGTATCCGCCGAACCGTCCGCCGTCCGTGGACATGCACTGCCAGGGATCCCGCCTTCACCCACCACCCTGCAAGGAGCGAGTTGAGATGACCGACACGCTCCACTCACGGCAAGCACCCGCGGCGCCCGCACCGACCACGCACACAGACGCCTGCGCCGCCGAATTGGCGGCGCGTGCGCGGCGCGAAATACACGTACTTCGGTTGCACAAGGCGCCGAGGAAACACGGCGGATTCACCACCCGCCTCCACTCGGGCACGCTGGTCATCGCCCGCGACGGCTACGTCGTCCCAACCGGTGCCGACCGCGTTCGGCTCCCGGCAGACACCACATACGGCATGTTCAACTACGCCCTCGACATGCTGCTCACCCGGCAACCCCGAGTACGGGCAATCCGCGCTCAGGAGGCCGAGGGCCACATCGACCTGGAACTCGTGGACACCTCGAGCCGCGATGAGCGCACGCCCCCCGAGGGCACCGCCAAGCCGCCTCGATCGTCGGACGCAGCGCGGAAATGCGCCGCCTTCAGGTGCGCACCACCGGGCCGAGTGGGGGTGACGCGATGACCGTGTTCCTGCCGGGGATCGGTGGTGCCTGCTGCCTCGGCGTCGGCTTCGTCCTCCAGCAGCGGCAAGCCCGACGGGCGCCCCTTTCCGGCTTTCGCATCTTGCGGCTGGTGCTCGACCTGATGCGTCATCCGGAATGGCTGGCCGGCATCGCCGCGATGATCGTGGGCATGGTGCTGAGCACCATCGCCCTCGCGAACGGACAGGTGTCGCTGGTTGAACCGCTGACCGCGACCAACCTGCTCTTCGCCATGGCGCTGTCCCGCCGGCTCACCGGTCAGCCACTCGGCTGGAACGGCTGGGGTGGGGTGCTGCTGCTGGCGCTGGGCGTGACGGGGTTCATCGTCGCCGGACAGCCGTCGGAGGGCGGGCACTTGGCCGGGCCGCTGCGCCGCTGGATCCTCTTCGGCGTCGTGGTCGCACTGGCGGGGCTGCTCGTCGCGTTCGCCCGGCACTTGCGGCCAACGCTCGTGGCGACTGTGCTGGCCTGCGCCGCCGGACTCCTGTACGGGTTGCAGGACTCCCTGACCCGTGTCTCGAGCCGGCTCGCCAGCGGGCACAGCGTCGCAGTGCTGTTCGCGCACTGGCAGCCCTACGTGGTCGTGTGTCTCGGCCTGATCGGTCTGGGGCTCGTCCAGAGCGCGTTCGGGACCGCGCCGCTGCGCTCCTCGCTTCCTGTGCTCAGCGCTGCGCAGCCGCTGGCCGGGATCGCCTGCGGGATCGGCATCGTCGGCGACCGCCTCCGGGCCACACCTGGCGCGCTCGCCGTAGAGGCCGTCGGCCTCGTGGCGATCGTGATCGGCATTGTGCTGATCGGTCGACATCCCTGTGTGGCTCCGAAGGTCGCGCACAGGCGTTGA
>NZ_VJZD01000504.1 GCF_009377175.1 Streptomyces adustus | reverse complement strand
GGTCGGGGGGCTGGTTGGACTGCAGCAGGAGGTGGCTGCCGCGGGAGGTGTCCTCGATGCGGAAGAGGACGCCGTAATGGGTGCGGGCCGCGTCCTGGACGCCGTCGGGGAACAGGGACATGACGCGGCGGTGCAGGGAGGTGACGTGGGTGCCGCCCAGTTCCTGCTGGGCCAGGCGCGAGGGGCCGGGGGTGAGCCGGGTGAGCCACAGGGTCATCGGATGCTCCCTTCCAGGGCGGGGCGGGCTTCGGGTGTGAAGGAGGGCGAGGTGTAGGCGGCGAGTGCGCGCAGGTAGGCGGGGCCGTGGCCGGAGCGGCGGCGCTCAGGCGGCGTCATCGCTGATCATTGCGGGCGTGAGGGGGACGTGGATGGTCTGTACGGCTCGGGAGGCGAAGAGTCTTTGCTGGGGGCGGAAGGAGAGTGGGTGGTCGTGGCGTAGTTCGACGTCGAGGGCCATGGGGTCGGCGTCGATGATGGTGCGCAGCCACATCTCGGCCGGCTCATCGGGGATGGGGCGGTGGCGGGCGCGGATGTGTGGCTGGTTCTCCAGCCAGGGGTGGAGGGTCAGTGCCTCGTCGAGCGGCCGGTGGGTGATGGGTTGGCGCTCGCCTGGCAGGCCGTGGCTGGCGATGGGCCGGGCGGGGACGAAGGCTTTGCGTCCGAAGTAGAGCGGCCAGTGCGGCCGGTCGAGGGCGTTTCGGAGGCGGTCAAGGAGTGGGGTGTCGTCTGATTCGAGGGCGACGAGGAAGAGGGCGTCGGCCATGTAGAAGCGTTTGGTGACGGCAGTGCGGTGGTTCTTGCCTTCGGTGTTGGGCACGTTCTGGACGGTGTGGAAGTCGTTTTCGACGACGCCTTCCCGGTCGACTCGCACGCCCATGCGTAACGTGGCCAGGTGTCGGATGTCCTCGTCGGCGTCCTGGGGGATGCCGAGGGCGGCTGCGAGAAGGCCGACGACACCGGATTTGGTGGGTTCGGTCGCGGTGTCGCGGCTGTTGAACTGTGATCTGACGCCCCAGGACTGCATGGGGGCGTCGAAGCACATCAGCAAGGTGGGCATGGCGGTCAGCTCTTGGTCGCGGTCAGCAGGCCGGAGGTGAAGGCGTCGAGGGTGGGGGCCTTCATCTCGTCGGGCACGCCGGTGAGGGCGGGGCCGATCGCGGCGATGCTGGTGTGGCGCAGCTGGGTGTCGCCGTAGAAGGTGCGCAGTTGCTGGAAGTGGTCGACGAGGCGCTGGCTGGATGCAGCCATGAGATCGGGGACTTCGGTGACGGGGCTGAGGAAGGCGTTGGCCAGGTTCCAGGCGCCGGTTTCACGGACGACGCCGAGGAGGGCTTGCGGCATGGTGCGTGCGGCCATGGAGTTCTGCTTGCCACCGGGCACGGCGTGAATGAAGGAGTACAGCCAGGCGCGGGCCGCGCGGGCGACGAGGTCGGGGTCGGCGGGCAGGTTTTTGGTGAGCTGGTCCAGGTCGAGGTTGGCGTAGCGGTAGAAGCAGGCGGTGTTGAAGTCGACGGTACCGATCATGTCTGCGGCGGGCTCGGCGTCGGGCCGAAGGTCGTCGAGGGCGGTGTAGTAGTCGAATTCGTTGACGACGGCGTGGGTGGACAGGGCGTGGGCGACCTGTGAGGCAGCGTTGACGTTGAAGTCGGTGTTGTCGGCGATCATGCGTCCGAACAGGGCGATGTCCGCGGCCCGGGTGCCGTCCAGGATGCGTTGGACGTGCTCCTGGGCCTGCTTGGTGGGCTTGGCTGCGGTCGCCTTCGCGGTCTTCTTCTGTGGTGCCTTGTCGCCCTTCTCCTTGCGCGTTTTCGCGTCGGCCACGGTCTTGGCCAGGGCGTCCCACCGTTCCTCGCAGTAGTCGGCAAGGTGCTCCTGGGCGGGCCGGCCGACGTAGAGGAGGTACTTGGTCAGGCCGGTCGCGGTGTGCGCGGCGAACCCGATCTCCTCCAGACCGGCCTGGCAGACCTCCAGGGCTTCGCCGGTGTCGCGGCCGCGGTCGGCGAGGATGCCGGCGGCAGCGTCGCGCAGGCGTTTGGTGCGTACTCCCAGTTCGGAGGTGTCCAGGCCGTGCTGGGCGAGGAGTTGGCGTGCGGCGCGCTTGAGGGACTGGCTGGAGATGCGGGCGCGGGTGTGGCCGCCGAATCGGGCGGTTTTGGGCTGGCCGAGGTCGTCCCGGTTGAGGTTGCTGACGGGGAAGGACTGCAGGAGATGGAGCTCGATGAGCATGGCGGGTCTCCGGTTCAGGCGTTGGGGTCTGCGGTGGCCGGGTCGGCCTCGGCCGGGGCGGCGGGGG
>NZ_VJZD01000503.1 GCF_009377175.1 Streptomyces adustus | reverse complement strand
CACCCTCTCGGGCTTTCCTCCGGGCTTTTTCCCTTCGGTCTTGCGTTTCCGACTCTATCAGACCGTTTCGCGATCCGATTTCCTCGGTGCTTTCCAGGTTCCCGCTCTCGCGTTTCCCTTTCCGGCGATTCCGACTCTATCAGACTCTTTCGGGCCTGACTCCCAGTCAGCGGGCTTTGCCTTCCCGGCCGTTGGGCCGTTCCGACGAGTGAGACTTTAGCGGATTCCCGGCTCCCGAGCTAATCGGGGGCCCCGTCCTTTCGAACGTGGATTCCTCATTTCGCAAATACGCACGCCAATGAAACGACGCGGCCCGGCAGACATGCCGACCGAGCGTCGAGTAGTGACTGGTACTTGCGGAATGGCTGTCCGGGGACCGACCGGGGTCGGCGCTCACGTCGGACAACTCGGAGAACACTACGGATCTCAGCAGGGCGTGTCAACTTGCTGCCCCGAGGGCCCTCGACCCGTACGCTGGGGGGCATGACTACACGTACGTGCACCCAGCTGTGGTGGGCCGCCTGACGGCGGCCGTACACACGTATGTACTCAACGGCCGCCGCCTCGGCGGCCGTTGGTGTTTCTCCCTCCAGAGGGGCGGCCGGCCGGAGGCGGCGGCCCCGATCAGGAGGTGACGAGATGAAGCGGGTCTTCAGCGGGGTCAAGCCGACCGGGCATCTGACGCTGGGGAACTACCTGGGGGCCATGCGGCAGTGGGCCGCGGTCGACCAGCACCGGGCGGACGCGCTGTTCTGCGTCGTCGATCTGCACGCCCTGACCGTCGAGCACGACCCCGGCCGGGTACGACGGCTGAGCCGCCAGTCGGCGACGCTGTTGCTGGCGGCCGGACTCGATCCCGAATTGTGCACCGTGTTCGTACAGAGCCATGTGGACGAACACGCGCGGCTGTCGTACGTACTGGAATGCGTCGCCACCGACGGCGAGATGCGGCGGATGATCCAGTACCGGGAGAAGGCCGCACGCGAGCGGGAACGCGGCGGGAGCGTGCGGCTGTCGCTGCTGACGTATCCGGTGCTGATGGCGGCGGACATCCTGGCGTACGGGACCGACGAGGTGCCGGTGGGCGACGACCAGGCGCAGCACGTCGAGCTGACCCGGGACCTGGCCGTACGGTTCAACCAGCGCTACGGACAGGCGTTCGTGGTCCCCAGGGCCACGCACCCGCCGGTGGCGGCGCGGGTCATGAACCTCCAGGACCCCACGTCGAAGATGGGCAAGAGCGAGGACGTCGGGCCGGGGATCGTCTATCTGCTCGACGAACCGGACGCGGTGCGGAAAAAGGTCATGCGGGCGGTGACCGACAGCGGCCGGGACGTCGCGTACGACCGTGAGCGGCGGCCGGGGGTGGCGAATCTGCTGGAGATCCTCGCCGCCTGCACGCAGGGCGATCCCCGGGTTCTGGCGGAGGCCTACGACTCGTACGGCGCGCTGAAGAAGGACACCGCGGAGGCCGTGGTCGAGACGCTCCGGCCGCTTCAGGCCCGGCACAAGGAGTTGCGCGCGGACCCCTCCTATGTGGAGGGGGTGCTGCGGGACGGGGCGGAGCGGGCTCGGGCGATGGCGCGGCCGGTCGTCGATGCCGCCTATCGCGCGATCGGGCTGCTGCCGCCGGTGTCGGAGGCGGTGGTGAACGCGGCGCGGTAGGCGCGCGGGCTGGTGGCGAGGCGCGAGGCAAAGTGCTGGCGCATCGTGACCTCGCTGCCGAAGCCGGCCCGGCGGGCGACCTCGGGCATGGGCAGGTCGGTGCGTTCGAGGAGCTTCTGGGCTGCGGCGATGCGCTGGTCGAGCAGCCAGCGCACCGGCGTGGTGCCGGTCTCGGCGGCGAAGTGACGGGCGAAGGACCGCGCCGACATGCCGGCGTGGGCGGCCAGGTCGGCGACCGTGAGCGGCTGGTGGAGATGGCGCAGGGCGTGTTCGCGGACGGAGGCGAGGGTGTCGGCGTCGCGGTCGGCGTGCGGGGTGGGGCGTTCGATGAACTGCGCCTGGGTGCCGGTGCGGAAGGGGGCCGTGACCATCGAGCGGGCGATGGTGGCGGCCGCTTCCGCGCCGTGGGCGGTGCGGACGAGATGGAGGCAGAGGTCGATGCCCGCCGCGGTGCCGGCCGCGGTCCAGATGTTGCCGTCCTCGATGAAGAGGGCGTCGGGGACGACGGTGACCTGCGGATGGTGGGCGCGGAGCTCGTCGATCAGGTTCCAGTGCGTGATGGCGCGGCGGCCGTCGAGCAGTCCCGCCTGGGCGAGGGTGAAGGCGCCGCCGCACAGGGCGGCGAGGGTGGTGCCGCGGGTGTGGGCGCGGCGCAGGGCGTCCAGGACCTGTCTCTTATACANAACT
>NZ_VJZD01000502.1 GCF_009377175.1 Streptomyces adustus | reverse complement strand
CCCCGGCCACCGCCTCCCCAACGGCGACCTACTCCACATCACGGTCCAAGTCGCCCCGCCCGGCAGCAAATCCCACCTGACCGTCGACCTCGTCGGCCCCGACAAGACCATGGACCACCGCACCTGGCACCAGGACGCCAACCCCATCGACTACGCCCACGAACTCGGCCACCAACTCGGTCTCCGCGACGAGTACCAGGACGACACCACCCCCCACCGCCCCGACATCACCGGCAGCCTCCTCGGCAACTACCACCAACCCTCCCCCGACGCCCTGCCTCAAGGCCACCTCCGCGAACGTCACTTGCAGCTCCTGGCCGCCCT
This sequence comes from Streptomyces adustus, assembly GCF_009377175.1. Classification (GTDB taxonomy): domain Bacteria; phylum Actinomycetota; class Actinomycetes; order Streptomycetales; family Streptomycetaceae; genus Streptomyces; species Streptomyces adustus. Next base: position 2,047 of record NZ_VJZD01000502.1, on the reverse strand, counting down.
CATCGGCGACGCCCCGCTACAGACGGTTGACGGAAGCTGGCGCCAGGCCCGCGACGCCACCGTCCCCACCCCCCGCTCCCACACATGGGTCGACCCCGTCTCCCAGCCTCTGGCCCCACCGCACACCGACGCGGTGTCCGCTCGCGTTCACACGAGTGACGACGACGTCCCAGCGGGACCGTTCACCGTGGAAACCCTCTGGTCGAACGCACCCGAGCTGCCCGACTTCGGGCTGATCAGCATGGGCGGCGGGGGCGCCTTCCCGCTGGCCTATCCGGCATCCAGCCCAGAGGACACGTGGAGCGACCCTGAGCAGGGCCACCGCGACTACAACGACATGTCGGAGCGCACGGAGCAGTACCTGGGCGAGATCGCGCAGCGCGCCGAGGAGACCCGGCTGTCAGCCACGGCGTCCACCGAGGAGAAGGCGGCCGCCGCCCGGTGGCTGAAGACGAACTCCGCGCTGACGGGGGACGGCTGGCGTCCCGAGTACCGCAGTGAGTTCCTTCGGATGCAGATGCGGCTCGGGGAGAGCGGACTGCTCGACGGCCTTCCGCGCGAACTCGTGGTCAACCCGAACTGGGAGAGAGATCGCCAGGTACCGGACCCCGTGGACACGCTGTGGGCCCTGGTCGACCCCGCCGACCCGGCCGGCCCGGTGGGCGGTTCGCTGCGGGGGCCCGACGGAGTGTCGCACCGGTTCCACCAGTGGCTCGACGAGGAGGGCGGTAGCAGTGTCGCCCTGGGCAACTGGGCGTACGACCAGGCCGGCGGGTCCGTCAACCAAGAGTCCCGACGCTTCAAAGTGCTGGTCAGCCACTTCCGACCGTCGACGGTCGAGAACGGCTATTTCCTGCTCGGTGGGCCCGACCCCGACCACTCATGGTCCCCTGACGGCAACGACAGTTACCCGGTCACCGTGTTCGCGCCCTGGATGGTGCGGAACGTCGCCGCCCAGCACGCCTTCACCTACGAGGTGCTGAACCGGGTGAGGATGCCGAACGTCGACGCACAGCGCGGGGTCGTCCAGCTGATCCGCCTGGAGAAGCGGGACCTGCTGGAGGAGCAGAACGGCGGCGGCCCGCTGTCCCTGGGGCAGTCGGTGGAGATGTCCCGGGGGCCCGCGGAGTCGTACAGCCTCCTCACCCCGTACAAGGACCCCACGGACGAGAGCAGCCACACGCTCGGCCCCTTCTGGGTGACGTCCCAAGAGGTGCCGCTGCACCATGTGTTCGGCACGTTCCTCCAGAGCCGACCCGACTCGGATCCGGACCGCTCGCTCTTCCTCGGCGAAGGGGAGAACGAGTTCCTGGCACTGGGCGAAGGCGCGCCCATCACCTACCACGGCACCGACACCCCACCCCGACTGCCCGCCACCACCCCCGGCGACGTCGCCGCCCAGGCGCCCAGGCCCGGACGACGGACCGCCCCGGCGACGGTCGCACAGTCACACCCGCAGAACCCCGCGGAAGCGGCGAGCGCGGAGGAGCCGGCCGCTGACCGCACTCGACTGCGCGCCGCAGAGGCAGCTCTAGAAGCAGCAGGCCTGCGCGCCGACGAACTCCAGCAGAGGATCGTCACGACCCTCGACCCTCAGCAGAAGTCAGCGCTACAGGAAGAACTGGATCAGCACGCCGACGTTGTCGCCGAGGCTCTCCGCGAGGTCGACCTCGCCCTCGCGGAGACACAGCCCACGGCCTCCGACAACGACACGACCACCGAGCCCAGACCGGTCAAGCCACCTCGGATGCAACGGGACCGCACGCCCCGCTTCACCGTCCCCTCCCGCTTCGACGTCCGTCGCCTCCAGCACGAAGGCGACACGATCACCGACCTCACCGTCACCGTCGCCTACCGCGGCGGCGACGACAGCGCCGTCCACGCCAAACTCGCCCAAGGCGTCGAGGACTACTACAACAACCCCGGCCACCGCCTCCCCAACGGCGACCTACTCCACATCACGGTCCAAGTCGCCCCGCCCGGCAGCAAATCCCACCTGACCGTCGACCTCGTCGGCCCCGACAAGACCATGGACCACCGCACCTGG
>NZ_VJZD01000501.1 GCF_009377175.1 Streptomyces adustus | reverse complement strand
ACCGGCATCCCCCACTGAGGAGACTCATGTTCGGGCTCAACCGCGCACGAAGGACCGCCGTCGCCGCCGTCGCGGCGACCGCGGCCGCCGTCACCACCGCGTTGCTCAGCGCCCCCACCGCTGTCGCCGCGCCCCAGCCCATCGTCGGCGGCACCACGACCACGACCACCGCGTACCCGTTCATGATGCAGATCACCGACGCCTCGCAGAACCAGTTCTGCGGCGGGACCCTGGTGTCGGCGACCAAGGTGGTGACGGCCGCGCACTGCATGGTGGGCGAGAGCACCAGCAGTGTCCGGGTGGTCGGCGGCCGCACCTACCTGAACGGCACCAACGGCACGGTCAGCAAGGTCAGCAAGATCTGGATCAACCCGTCCTACACGGACGCCACCAACGGCGACGACGTCGCCGTGCTGACCCTCTCCACCTCGATGCCGTACACGACGGCGTCGTACGTCTCCTCCTCCCAGACCAGCGTGTACGCGGCCGGCACCACGGCCCGCATCCTCGGCTGGGGCACCACCTCGGAGAGCGGGAGCTCCTCCAACCAGCTGCGGACCGCGACCGTGCCGATCGTGTCCGACTCCAGCTGCAAGAGCTCCTACGGTTCGGACTTCGTCCAGACCGACATGGTTTGCGCCGGATACACCTCCGGCGGCGTAGACACCTGCCAGGGCGACAGCGGCGGTCCCCTGCTCATCGGGGGCGTCCTGGCAGGGATCACTTCTTGGGGCGAGGGCTGCGCGGAGGCCGGTTACCCGGGTGTCTACACCCGGCTGACCACCTTCTCCAGCCTGGTGACCGCGCAGGTCAACTCGTGACCCGGAAGATTTCCTGAGCACCCCTCAGGTGAAGACCGGGGGCGTTGCGGGCTACCACGAGCAGCCCGCAACGCCCCCTATCCATGTCCTCACCCCGCTACGACGGTCCCGAACCGCACGCCGCCCGCGCCCTCCGGATGCGTGAGCGCGAGCAGCCGCTCCCCCTCCGCGACGACCTCGTCCCGCCGGGCCCCGCCGAGCGTGCCGAACAGCTCGACGACCAGTCCGTCGTCGGCCGGCTTCCACACCCCGGCGAGGAAGCCGTCGACGAGCAGGGTGCGGTACGCCTGGTTGCCCCGCCAGCTGCGCCCCCGCAGCTCCCGCGGTACGACCCGGGTGCGGTCCGCGTGGGAGAGCAGCAGGTTGTCGAACTCGGGCAGGAAGCGCGGCGGGGCCGGGGTGTCCGGGTCGGGCCGGGGCGCGTCGGGCAGGTCGAAGAGCTCGACGCCGCTCTCGTCCCGGAACGTCACGAGCCGCGGCCTGAGCCGCTCGAAGACCTCCCGCAGCCTGGTCAGTCCGGCCCAGGTCTGCATGTCCTGCACGGAGGCCGGTCCGAAGGCGGCGAGGTAGCGCAGGACGACGGTCTCGGCCGCCGGGGCGGGCTCGGCGGGCCGGCCGAGCCAGCGCTCGGCCGTGGTGAGCGCGACCTGGCCGCTGTGTCCCCACAGTCCGCGCGGGGTGACCTGGACGAGCGGCAGCAGGCAGCGCGCGGCGACCGCCAGGGCCTGCGGGTCGGCGTCCGGCCACTGCGCGAGCAGCGCCTCGCGCAGCTCCTTCATGGTGCGCGGCGCGGCCTCGACCAGCTCGCGCGCGAGGACGGCCAGCCGGTCGAGGTCGACGCCGGTGAGCCCCTTGCGGAAGTTCGTCAGCTCCCGGTCGCGGGCGGGCTGGACGAAGGGCCGCAGGGTGAGGCAGTCGGCGGCGGTGTGGGTGTGGATCGTGGAGCGCATGGTGACGATCCGGACGACCTCGCGAGCGGCCATGGCACCCGAGAGCTCCTGCGGGGTGAAGCGGTCGAGACGGGCGGCGAGCGCGTAGTACGGCGGCTTGACGTTCTGCGCCTGGAGGCCGAGCAGGTGCTCGATCGCCGCCCCGGCGGACAGCGGTGAGCGGCGCAGGAGCAGCTGCCGGTCGAGGGTCGCGCGGTTGAGGGCGCGGACGCCGAGCACAGGGGCGGCCGCGGCCGTCGTCGTCTTCGTCATGCCCCGCACGCTAGCGCCGCTTGCGGACACCTATGGTCCGCAAGCCGGCCACGGGCGCCGGACGGCGCCGAGCCGCACCCGGCACCCGGCACCCGGCACCCGGCACCCGGCGAGGCCGACGCCACGCCCGCGCCGTTTGCCCCGTATATCCTGCTACCTGATCAAACAACGACGGCGGGGAGGACGGGGAGGACGGCAGGGACCGGGAACAGGACGCGAACCGTGCCCGCAGCGCACACCGCGACCGTGGACCACGCGGCCGCAGGCTCGACCGGGAGGCAGCCACGATGTCCGAGCGACGCCACGCAGCCGCCGGAGCCAGGAAGCCCGTCTGGCGCCGCCCCCTGCCGCCGCGCCCACCGCAGCCGGCCCC
>NZ_VJZD01000500.1 GCF_009377175.1 Streptomyces adustus | reverse complement strand
GCTCGGCGATCCGATGAGCACCACCCAGCTGGTCGCCGTGACCGGGCAGGGGCTCGGGTCGGTCGGGCGGCATCTGCGGGTCCTGCTGGACGCCGGGCTGGTCCGACGACGACGCGCCGGGCGCTCGGTGCTGTACTCACGGACACCGGCCGGCGAGGCCCTGCTGGAGGCGGCCCGGACGGGGTGACGCGGGGGCGGCCCGGACAGGGCGGCCGGGGTGTGGGCGGTGGTGTCCGGGAGGCCTTTCTCGAACAGCCGCTCCACGCTGGTTAGCATCGCTGTCATGACTGCTGACGCTCACAACTCCCCCGAATCCCCCGAATCCTCCGTTACCTTCCACGACGTCGACATCGACGCCCTCCAGGGCGGTCCGGCGAACCTCGCGCAGTACGCCGGCCAGGCGGTGCTCGTGGTGAACGTGGCCTCCAAGTGCGGGCTCACCCCGCAGTACACCGGCCTGGAGCGACTGCACGCGCGCTACGCGGAGCAGGGCTTCACCGTGCTTGGCGTGCCCTGCAACCAGTTCCTCGGGCAGGAGCCCGGCTCCGCCGAGGAGATCGCCGAGTTCTGCTCGGCGACGTACGGCGTGACCTTCCCGATGACCGAGAAGGTCGAGGTGAACGGGGAGGCCCGGCACCCGCTCTACGCGGGCCTGGTCGGCTTCGCCGACGCCGAGGGTCACACCGGGGACATCCGCTGGAACTTCGAGAAGTTCCTGATCGGGCGGGACGGCAAGGTCGCCGCCCGGTTCTCGCCGCAGACCGAGCCGGAGGCCGCCGAGATCGTCGCGGCGGTCGAGGCCCAGCTCGCCGGCTGACTCCCGGCCCCCGGTACCGGCGGGGGCGGGAATAAGCCGAGCCCTCTCGGCTAGGACGGCGAGCTGGTCGAGAGGGCTCTGTTTGCTGCTTATGAAGTTTTGGGTGGTGTCCGTGCATCAACCGAGGCCGAAGACTCCCTTGCCGACCTCGGTGACGAAGGCGTTCCACGACTGTGCGGGGAACGCCAGCACGGGACCCTCGAGGACCTTGGAGTCACGTACGGACATGGCCGCGACGATCGGTGACTTGACCTCGACGCATGCGCCGTTCCCCGTGGAGTAGGAGGACTTGGTCCACGTGTCCGTGACGCCCTGACGAATTGCCATTTCTGCTCCGGATTGCCAGTTGTTGAGTTGCTGTCACCGCACGACGCGTCCGACTCCGGACCCACAGCGCGGTTTGCGCCAACCTTGTTGCTTGATGGCGTGATCGACGCTACTCGCCAACATCGGCTTGCGAAGCGACTATTCACTCGACTGGATGGCATATTCCATTGGGGTCTTCCATCCCGCACGGTGGACGGTGTACCGTGCGCCACTTTCTTCTCAGCGCGCGTACTCCTTCGCAATGTCCGCGATGAATTGGCGCGACTGTTCGACGTTCAGGGCCTGCGCCCGCAGGTGCTCGTACATCACGCTGTACTTCTGGACGTCGTTCGCCTTCTCCAGGTAGAGGTCGCTGGTGACGCCCTCGATGTAGACGACGCTGGAGTCCGCCGCGTCGGGGAACTCCAGGATCGCGTACTGCCCGTTCAGACCCGGGTGCGCGCCCATGTCGAAGGGGATCACCTGCACGGTGACGTGCGGGTGCTGGGACTGCTCGACCAGGTGCTCCAACTGGTCGCGCATCACGGACTTGTTGCCGACCACCCGCTTCAGCGCCGCCTCGTCCAGGACCGTCCACAGCCGCAGCGGGTTGTCGGGGGTGGAGATTCGTTCCTGTCGGCGCAGCCGCACCTGCACCCGCTTCTCGATGTCCGCGGCCGCCGTCTCGGGCAGCGCGCCCGCGATGAGCGACTCGGCGTACTGCCGGGTCTGGAGCAGCCCCGGGACCACCTGCGGGTCGTACACGCGCAGGCTCGCCGCGTCCGTCTCCAGGCCGATGTAGACGCTGTACGGGATGTCCCCGAACGAGTGCCACCAGCCCTGCTGCCGGGAGTCCTTGGCCATCTGCATCAGCGAGTCCACGATCCGGTGGTCCTCCACCTCGTAGACCCCGCACAGGTCGCGGACGTCGCGCTGGCTGATACTGCGCCGGCCGTTCTCCAGCCGGCTGATCTTCGACTGCGACACCAGGAGCCGCTCGGCCACTTCCTCGGCCGTCATGCCCTTGAGCTCCCGCAGCCGGCGAAGCTCCTGGCCCAACCGGCGTCGCCTGACAGTGGGATTGACGTTGGACACCACGGGACGTGCACCTCCGGCTGCATACCTCTACTTGCCACTTTGCGTATCTGCTGTTGAGCAGATTGCCACCAAGATGCTTCTTACCGCTGGCAAACGGTGGATATGCGGCGGGTAAGGACCAGTTGCGCTCGGTTCCGGATGCGATGAAGCGGGGTGGCACGACCGAGAGGTCGTGCCAC
>NZ_VJZD01000004.1 GCF_009377175.1 Streptomyces adustus | reverse complement strand
CCTGGACGCTTGGCATCGCGCCAGGTCAAGGCGCGGGCCGCTTCGACAGGAGTGTGCGGCTGGTCGGCCAGGGCCCAGGTGCCGCGGTGCGGCTTGAGCGCGACCACGTAGGCCAGGCCGGCCTCGCCACGCAGGTCTGCGTGATCGCTTGGGGCCAGACCGTCTCAATCGCGTCGGGAAGGCCCTTGAGGCCGTCGCAGACGACCATGCAGACGTCGTCCGTCCCGCGTTTCTTGATCTCTGTCAGCACCTGGAGCCAGGTACTTGGCGCCTTCGCCGCCGTCGCCGGCCCACCGACCGAGGATCTCCCGGGTGCCTTCGACCGTGACCGCGAGCACGATGTAGATCGGTCTGTCGGCAACCTTGCCGTCGCGCAGCTTCACATGGACGCAGTCGATGAACAAGACCGGATAGACCGAGTCGAGAGGCCGGTTCTGCCATTCGTGCATGCCCTCGAGCACCTTGTCAGTGATCGTGGAGATGGTGGTCTTGGAGACCTCGGCGCCATATACCTCGGCCAGATGGGCGGAGATCTCGCCGTGAGTGAGTCCGCGGGCGGACAACGACAGCACCAGCTCGTCGACCCTGGTCAGCCGCCGCTGGCGCTTCTTCACGATCTGCGGCTCGAAACTGCCCTCGCGATCGAGGGGCACATCGAGTCGGACCGGGCCGACCTCGGTCACCACGGTCTTGGAACGGATGCCGTTGCGGGTGTTGCTTGAGGCCGTCTTCTCGTGCTTCTCATGGCCGAGATGGTCAGTGATCTCGCCTTCGAGGGCGGCCTCGAGGATCCTCTTCGTCAGCTGTTGCAGCAGCCCGCCCTCGCCGGTGAGCTTGATTCCGCAGCTGCAGGATTGAAAAGACGGACCTTCCCTCCGCTTAGTACTCCAGCAGCGCTTCGCTATCTGGCCTGGTCAGAGGCATCGTCGGGAGTGCAGTTGGCGGAGGGCACGGCAGGGGCGGTCTTGCCGGACCGCCCCTCCAACGAGTGGCCTCGAAAACTGTCTGAATGGTGATCCGGGCAGTGTCTCGGCGTGATCGACGACCTTGCGGACGTGACCTGGGACCGTGAACTTGACGACCTCTTCCGGCGCATCGTCCACCGTTTCGGCCGTGCTGACCTACGACTTCGCATGCGTGACTATCTCCGCGCCCTACTCGGCCCAGTCGGCCAAGAACAGCTGGCAGCTGGCCGAATACGCAGGCCACCGCACCCCCGACGGCCTGCAGCGGCTGTTGGACAGGGCCACCTGGGATGCCGACAGTGTCCGCGACGACCTGCAGGCATACGCCGCCGAGAAGCTCGGCGAGGACGGCGGGGTGCTCATCCTGGACGACACCGGCTTCGTCAGGAATGGCACCACCTCCGCAGGCGTGCAGCAGCACCAGTACTCCGGCACCGCCGGCCGCACCTAGAACTGCCAGATCGGCGTCTTCGCCGCCTACGCCACCACCCGCGCATGCGCCCTGGTGGACCACGAGCTGTATCTGCCCAAGTCCATCGGTGCCGCCCTCGAGCGGGCGCTGAACCGGGGCCACACGCGGAACATCGGTCGTGGCATCCGGGACAACATCCAACGGAGTCTGCGCGCCGCGTCCATCACGGTCCAGGTCGAGGCGGACCGCTCGTTGTACAGACCCGCTCAGGGACGCGAGGTGTACGGCGCGGCGCAGCCGGTGCATCGCGCAGTGCTCGTACAAATGCTCTCGCACCAGTCACGGGAGTGACCGCGCCATTCGCAGTCACAACGGACACCGGTCTTGCTCGGCCTGTCGTGGCGGCCGGGTGGTCCCGCCGCTCATGCGGTGGACCACTTCTGGTTGTCCGTGCCGGCACAGGACCACAAGTGAATGCGGGTACCGTCGGCCCGGGACTCGCGCACAGCGCCACGCAACGCCGGCGACCGGCGCGGCGACGGGGTCCCCGCGGGCGCTCAGCGGTTTCGCTCCGCGTCTGGACAGATCGTAGCCTCTGGACACATTGCAGCCTCCGCCGTAACCGGAACACTTCAGGAAGCAGCGAGCCGGTCTCGCCTGGCTCAGGCGACCTTTGTGATCTTCAGCGCGGCGGGGGCTCGGCCGGAGACATGGATGTCGATGTCGACCAGCAGGTGGCCCGCGGCGGCGGGACGCACGACGACCGACTCTCCCGAGTGCACCGGCGATGACAGGTGCGGTGTCCTGCCGCCGGTGGGCGGGCCGCTGAAGGATTCCACGATTACCGTGTCACGGCCCACGTTCTTCAGGACGATCTCCTCGGTGGGCGGACAGGGGCCCAACCGGACGGCGGTGCAGTTGTACCGCACGTCGTCGATGCCCAGGTACTCACAGGACACCTCTGTGGCGAAGTCGAACGTGGAGCGGCATGTCTGCCCTACTCGGACGGTCGGCCACTCGTGGCTCGACGCGTCCCTCGCATGATCGGTGACCAGGACGGCTGCCGCCCCGAGCACACCGCAGCCGGCCACCGCAAGGTCCAGCGAGAGCCGCCGGACAACCCGCTTCACCCGGGATGATGGTTTCCGGGACTCTTGCAGCATGCATCGATCCCACCAGAGTCCGCCGGTCCTGAAAACATCCAGGAATCCGGTCTTCCTGCGCGAGGGTCCGGTGGGCAGGCGCGGTGGACCTGCTCAGCTCGATGAGTCCGGCCGTCTCCGAAGTGGATCATCTCGCTGATGCTCGGGGAAGGCGCTCGGTGTGGAACACGCCTGGGAATCGTCCCTGGGGCCGCGGCGTCACCACGCAGCGCTGATACGGCGCTGCTGCGGCGCATCCACCATGGAGAGACTGGCCGTCTCAGGATGGGTACCGCACCGCAGCGGCGCTGCGTGGAAGCTGGAACGCCCCCTGCCGCCGGACACGGTTCTCTCGATGTCGGCGGCAGGGGGCGTTCCAGCCGGATCAGTCGAGGATGGCGAGGGCGATCGTCTCCGCCAGCTCGTCCGGCATCGACAGGAACGCCGAGTGCCCCGACGGCAGCTGGTAGGTCTTGCCCGACCGCGCCGCCATCCCCTGCTGGAATGCCAGCGGGAGTGCGTTGTCCAGTTCGCAGGCGATGTAGCTGGATTCCACGTTCTTCCAGGACGTGGCGGTCAGCGGCTCGCTGAAGGACTTGATGCTCTGCGGCACGAGCCGCTCGGCCGCCCAGGCGGCGTCCTCGTCCGTCACCCCGTTGTAGAAGTACTCCCGGTGCTCGGGGTTCGGGGGCAGGGTGCCGGTGTCACCGACCGGAAGGGCGCCGCCGGACTGGTTGGCCAGCGAGTCGCCCTCCTCCAGCTGGAACGCGGCCAGGTAGATCAGGCGGGAGACGTTGTCCGCGCCGGCGGCCGCCTCCGTCGCGGGGATTCCTCCGTAGGAATGCGCGACAACGGCCACGGGCCCGGGGATCGCGGCGAGCTTCTCGCGGATGACGCGGGCATCGTCGTACATGCCGGCGGTCTGCTCGGCCTCCGCCGAAGCACTCGGGAGGTCCACTGTCGCCACGTCCCACCCTCGTGCCTTGAGTTCCGGAACCAGCTTGTCCCAGCACCAGGCACCGTGCCAGGCCCCATGAACCAGCAGAATGGTGGGCTGACTGTATTTGTCAGCAGACATGCGTCTTCCCCTCGCGTCGTCATTACCTGACGAATTCCATGAATTCGACTGAAAGGATCCGCATCAGTCATCGTCCGGCAGGCTTCACGGAGTAAATGCTGCGCCATATCGGTCGGGCACCCTTCCAACATTGACCATGCTAGGGGGTTACACGCGCAAATTACATGCTCAGGAGTCCACGAAACGTGCGTGCATGTTCCGCCCGGTTCGGCGAATGCATCCACTGATCAGACTTACCGTTCTGCTGGCCTGAAGAAGTCGGCTCGACAGGATCGTGACGACCGGACGGGCGCCGCATGGCGGGTGGAAAGATCACCAAAGGAATACGGCGCAGGTTTCCCGACGCCCACCGAGTGAACTCCGTCATTCCGAGGTGATCCGCACGACGGACTTTCCCGCGGCCGGTGCCGTCTGCTGAGCGATCATCTCGGGCACCTCCCAGAACTCGTAGACACGGCCCACCGGTGTGCTGAGCGCACCTCTGTCCGCCAGATCCGCCAGCCGCTCCCATACGACCGCTTCGGCTGCCGCGCTGCCGGGGGTGGCCAGGACGCCCACGGCCGAGTAGTTGCGGAGCAGCATGTCCATGGGGTCCAGCGCCACGGGCTTCCCGCTGGCTACACCGATGAGCACCACTCGCCCGTTGCGCGCGATCGCTTGCAGCGCCGTGGAGGCCGTGTCACCGCCCACCGGGTCGAAGATGACGTCCGCTCCCCGGTCACTGGTGATTTCCTTGACGCGCACGGGAAGATCGTCGGACCGGTGATTCACGACGTGGTCGGCACCATGACGCGTGCAGAAGTCCAGCTTCTCCCGGCTGCCGGCGACGGCGATCACTGTTGCCCCGAGCGCCTTGCCGAGCTGCACGGCGGCTCCACCACTGCTGCCGGCGGCTCCCAGCACCAGGAGCACCTGATCGGCTTCGAGCGGAGCGCGGTCGATCAGACCGGCGTATGCCGTGCGGAACGCGATCGGGAATCCGCCGGCCTCCTCGGTGGTCATCCGCGCCGGGATCCGGATGGTGGATTCCTCGCGCAGGTACGTGTATTCGGCGTAGCCGCCCCACCCCTCGAGAAATCCGGTGATTCCGGTCACTTGATCCCCCACGGAGAACCGCGAGCCGGACGGCACGGCGACAACCTCACCGGCGGCCTCCTCGCCGAGACCGAAGGGCGGATCGCCCAGCAGCGGGAAATGGCCTGCGGCCATCATTGCGTCCGGATATCCCGCCCCGGCCGCTCGCACACGGATCAGCACCTGCCCTGGTTCGGGCTCGGGCCAGATCATCTGCTGGAGTTCGATGGAGTCCACCGGCGAACCGAACCTCACCAGCCGCCATGCTCGACCAGAATACATTTCGCGATCATCCCTTTTTATCGACTCTTCCGGCGTCAGCATCACACGCCGCCGATACCTTCTTCACCAATTCCATTCGTAAAGTCAAATATCTGGACGCGCAGACATGAGAACCGGAGCGGCAAGCATGTCCGGGAAGATCGTTGCCAGCACTCACCACCTCCGGCTTCCGGCGGCCGCGGCCGTTCCTCACCCTTCCGACTCATGCTCGACCAGGTCCATAGATCTGCCGACCCGCATCGCGCATACCGCCCTCCACACCGCGGGCCACCTGATCGAAGGCCGCCGGCCGGGCTCAGGGCTGGGACCTGGCCGCCAAGAGTCACTTGCCGGCCAGGCCCGGATCGAGTTCACCGCGCCGCATCCCGATGTCCGGCTGGACACGCCGGAGGGCCGAGGGAGGCCACGGAGGCACCGCGTACGGAGGTCGCCAAGGTCATCGCACGGGATCTGTCCAAGGAGGCCGTATCCGCGTCTCCTACACCGCCGCACACCGGGAACGGTGATGACGCCCCGCCGTCCGGCGACCGCCAGCGAGCAGCACCGCGGTCGCGGTGGGTGCACAGAGGAGATCCGGCGCCTGCGGATACCCCCGAGACACACCTGGACGGCGTGCCGCACACGACCGGCACCACCGAGCACCTGTTCGTCTCCTCCGGCCGACTCGCCGCGGGGCCCGTCGACACCTTCACCGAGCTGCGTTGTGGCACACAGATCCCCCTATGGGCTTGCGCGGCAGTTCCCATGACCGGCCTCACGGAGGCACGGGCTTGTGCAGGCGTCGTGTCATGAGATGTCCCCCGGTCGTCGATGGCGACGCAAGCCCGAAGTACGGGCTTCACTACGGGGGTTCACACATGGCCTGCAGGCCGTGCGCCATCACGCAACAGCCCGCGGGCCATGTGATCAGGAACCGCCAGGTCGAATGGGAATCAGGAGTGGGACGGCAGGCTGTCAGCGACCGGCCTGAGGGCCTCGTCCACGACGGGGAACGCGTAATCCCACAGCCGGTCCGCGGCCTCGGAGTCGGTGGCCCATCGGGCGACCCCCGCGGGCACGTCGGGCCCACCGTCGACGGTCTCGGCCTCTTGGTTGTCCTCGAAGTAGCGGCCGCTCACACCGGAGAGAAGGGGCGACGCGGCGAGCAGGCTGCTGGTTGCCGCTCCTTGTTCCAGAGTCTTGAAGTGGAGGGGAGTGAGAATGCGCCCCTCGTCGTCCATGACGCCCATGGCCCGCAGGGTGTCCTCGTCCAGATGGCGCGCCAGATTGGTGTGTATCCACCCGGGTGCGCACGCGTTGGCGGCTATACCGTCCTCGGCCCAGTGGCGGCTTATCCCGACGGCGAGCAGCACGTCGGCCGTCTTGGACTGGGCGTAGGCGATGAACGGGTCGTAGGGGCGTCGTTCGAACTGCGGATCGTCGAAGTCGAAGCCTGCGCGCAGCTGGGCACCGGAGCTGACGACGACCACGCGAGGATCGGCGGCCGCGCGGAGTGCGGCACGCAGGCCGGTCACCAGGGCGAAGTGTCCGAGGAAGTTGGTGGCGAGCTGCAATTCCCAGCCCTGCGCGTTGATCTGGCGGATGGGGAGCATCATCACTCCGGCGTTGGCCACGATCGTGTCGACCGGGCCGTCCCAGCTTTCAGAGAATGCCCGGACCGAGCCCAGGTCGGCGAGGTCCAGAGCGACAGCCCGGGTGTTCGCATACTGATCCGTGATGGGCGCCGCGAGGGCGGGGTTGCGTGTGGCGATGGTGACATGCGCACCGGCGCCGGCCAGGGCTCGGGCCGTCTCCGCTCCCAGCCCCGAGGCCCCTCCCGTGACGATCATTCGGCGCCCGGTCAGGTCGACTCCGTCGAGAACTTCTGCCGCCGTGGCGCGCGCGCCGAAGGGCGTGGAAATGAGTTTCATGCCGCGAGAAACGAAACTCGATAGAACTTTATTCGCAGTTAAAAAGTGACGACGGTCACCTATTGTGATGGAGTCCAGAAAATATGATCGAGACCTCGAAAATCATAGGCATGCCGCGCTCACAGGATCTTTCGTCTACCGTCAAGGGACAGATTCGCATCAAAAAAACACGACGCCAAGCCATCGGCACGCCGCCTGGTACGGCACTCCTGCGGCGGACACCAACCTGACGCCACGCACGGCGCTCCGTCACGTCGGCGGTCCCCGTGCCGACGTCTGCGCACGTTCTCTGGACTCTCGATCGTTTACCGCATCCCAGACATGGCCAAATTGACTGCGGGGACCCGGCCCCGCGGGTATTTTTCTGGCAACCCCACGCACTCAGTCAGGGAAATTCGGACACCTTCCGGAGGCGCTCTCCCCAGCGTCTGCGGAAGGCCGGACTGAATTTTCCGCCGCACCGAAGGCACCCCAGGGCGTCCCCGACATTCCGCGATTGTGGCCCTCTTCCTCAGGGGTCCGCTGCTCCCATGACACGCCCCTGACAGCTGGTGAGCCGAGGTTCCCGGACCGTGTCCGCGCCATCCCGTTTCCCGCACAGCGAGGGCAGTTACCCAGGTTCCCGGCCGATTCCGCGGCCCCGGCGTCGCTGCGCCGGGGCCGCGGAACGACGACCGTCACACAACGTGGCTCGGATCCCCGCCGAGGGTCAACTCGCAGAAGCGGGTGGCTTCATCACCACTTGCGAGCAGTCGCTCGTCGGGCCTGATGAGCCCGGCCCGGGGGTCGAGGTCGATCGACATCACCTTGCCCAGCGCGGTCGTCGGCGCCTCAGTGACCTGTCCTGTCTCCTGTTCGAGGCGCTCACCGGCCTTGTCACACGTCGACCACCACTTTGCCCTGGGCGTTGCCACTCGCCACGAGAGCGTGGGCGTCGGCGACCGTCTCGAAAGTGAAGCGGCGGGGATCTACCAGCGGCTTCAGAACGCCCTGGTCGACGAGAGTCGTGGCTTTCGCCATGATCTCCCCGTGGTGGGCCCGTCCGCGGCCGGTGAGCAGCGGCAGGAGGCTGAAGATGCCTGAGTACGTGGCTCCGCGGAACGACAGGGGCGCCAGGGAGTGAGTGCCCCAGCCGAGCGCACTCACGACCCGACCCGTGTAGGTACGGACCGCGGCGAAGGAGGCGTCCAGCGTCGCGCCACCGGCTGTGTCGAACACGACGTCGAAGCCCTGCCCGTGAGTGTGCAAGGCGGTGTATTCCTGCACGTCTTCGGCTGTGTAGTCGATCGGCGTGGCCCCCAGTTCCCGAATCCTGTCGAGCTTCGAGGGCGAGCCGGTGGCGAACACCTCGGCGCCACGGGAGCGGGCGATCTGGATCGCCACGTGGCCGATGCCACCCGCGCCACCGTGCACGAGAACCTTTTCGCCGACCCCGACGTCGGCGCGGTCGACCAGGCCCTCCCAAGCGGTGATGGTGACCAGAGGCAGGGCCGCCGCCTCACGGAGGGTGAGCGCGGACGGCTTGTGCGCCAGGAGCCGCGCGTCCACGGCCGCATACTCCGCGAGAGAGCCTTGAAGATCGCCGACGCCACCCGTGAGTCCGTACACTTCGTCGCCGGGCGCGAATCCGGTGACGCCCTCCCCCACCGCCTCGACCACACCGGCGAGGTCGAGTCCCAGCACGGCGGGCAGGATCCGCTCGGCATGGGCCGCGTTACCGGTCCGGATCTTGATGTCCAGCGGGTTCACGCCGCTGGCGGCGATTCTCACCAGGACCTGTCCCGGTCCGGCTTTCGGAGTGTCGACCTCCGTCAGTTCCAGGGGCGTGTCGTATTCCTTCAGGACGAGCGCTCGCATCACGGATCCTTCTCGCTCTACGTGACGGCCGCCGCAGGAGCGGGCTCCCCATCGGCGGCATCGGAATCCACTGTCGTCTCATCGTCGCTGTTCTTCACCTCGGATAGCCCGGAACAGGCCGTGTGCCGAGCGACTACGAAACCGGCGAGTCGACGCATCGGCCGCACCCGCGATCTTCGGCGCCTCTGCAGGTACGGCCACGGCGACGCACCGCGTGCGAGAGGATGGCGACCGGAATGGCACTCGCCGCCATGTTGAAGTGGCCGGAGGGGTGCCCTGGACTGTCTGCCGACCAGGACACCCGTATCCACTATCTGCTGCACCCTTCGGGGGAAAGGCCGCAGCAGCACGGCGGATGGCCTCGCCGACGAATGCACAGTTATCCGTCGGCGAACCTCAGGGCCGGCCCCTGAAGGGAAGGTATCCCTGCGCCCTGACCATACAAATGATCGAGGCTCTCAAGATCATGCGCTCACTCGGTGCACGTGTCCTCCAGGGCTCGAACCGGTCTCCTCCCGCGTCCCATCACCCGGTGCGCAGACCATCGGGCCGCGTGAGTCGCCACAGCGCCGGCAGGCTGAGCAGCGTCACGCGGTCTGCCACAGCACCGACCAGGCAAGCACCGAGCGACCGCAACTGCGCCGGAGTCGACACAAGCAGGCCAGTACCGATGAGAACCAGCGTGAGGCCGGCCCCACGAACAGCGCGCGGCGCACCTGGGCGAAGGCAGGCTCCTCCTGGACTCCGTATCGCGGCATCGTGACCGCGGCGACGTCCGTGGCGGTCACGACGTCACGGACGTACTCGATCGCATCACGCACGTGGGGGTTCGTCCGTACGAGCATGTCCGCCCCAGGTCCGGACAATGCATCCGTGGGGAGGGACTGGGAAGTGGCAGCGAGCCCGAAGTCTCCGTGGCCGGACGATTCACCGTGCGCCCGGACGACCGGGGCGCTCGTCGGGATGGTCCATCTGCGGGGCTTGCCCGCGTACCGGTCCCCGCCCCGAACATCGAAGGCGACGGGGGCACCTGGATGCAGAGACTCGGTCTCCTCCTCAGGAACAGCCGTTCCGACCGCTCCGTGGAGTCACCCGTGCGTACCGGCGAGGCAGTTCCCGATCAGCTCACGCCTCCCGCTGGTCGAACTCCGCACGCGACGAGCCGATCTCCTCCGCGTGAGCTTCGGCCCACCCTGCGAGATCGCGGAGCACCACCAGCAGCGACCGCCCGCGCCCGGTCAGCGCGTAGTCGACGCGCGGCGGAGAGGTGGGGTGCACGGTACGGCTCACCAGTCCGTCCCGCTCCAGACCGCGCAGCGTGGCGCTGAGCATCCGCTGAGTGATGGGGCTGACCAACCGCCGCAACTCGTTGAACCGGTAGGTCGATTCGCCCAACTGGCACACCACGGCGACGCTCCACTTGTCACCGACCCGTTCCAGCACACTGCGGATCAGGGGGCGGGATTCCTCTCGGCAGTTCGGCGACCCAGCCGCATGGACACGAGGCTCTTGCACGACCGTCACTGCCACGGTTCCCTCCGGGATACCTGAGCACCTGAAAGTGCCTTCTTGTACGGCTTCTCCCCCTATGTGAAGCTCGGTAACGCCTGCAGCGAGTGCCAGGCGAATCACCTGCCTCTCCCCCCACTGTATGAGCTCGGCGAGAGCATCGGAGGCGTGGCGGACTGCCCCCCCTCACATGAGGAGAACCATGACAAAGATCGGCGTCGGCATCATCGGAGCCAGCCCCCACGGCTGGGCGGCGATCGGTCACGTGCCCGCCCTTCAGGCATTGTCCGACTACGAGCTCCGTGCGATCAGCACCACCAGGCGCGAGTCCGCAGAAGCAGCGGCCAGAAAGTTCGGCGTCGCGGACGCCTTCGACAACCACCACGACCTGATCGCCCACCCCGGCGTGGATCTGGTGGTCGTGGCGGTGAAGGTCAGCCACCACAACGCCCTGGTGTCCGCAGCCCTGGAGGCGGGAAAGGCCGTCTACAGCGAGTGGCCGCTCGGAGTCGACATGGACGAGGCCACGGCTCTGGCGGACCTTGCCCGCGCAGCCGGGGTGCACACGACCATCGGACTGCAGGGGCGCTTCGCTCCCGCCGTCCGTCACGCCGCCCATCTGATCGCCGACGGCTACGTGGGCAAGGTGCTGGGCACGACACTGGTCGGATCGGGTGTCGCCTGGGGCGGTGAGACGGACCGCTCACACGCGTACATCTTCGACGATGCCAGCGGCGCCGCCACCCTCGAGGTTCCGGTCATGCACGCCCTGGACGCCGTGAACTCCGTGCTCGGGGAATTCGACGAAGTGTCTGCCCATCTGGTCCGGGGCCGTACCGAAGTCCGCCTCACCGACGAGAACGTCACGATTCCGGTCACCGCGCCCGACCAGGTGTCCGTCACCGGCACACTGCGCAGCGGCGCGGCCGCCTCGATCTTCTACAGGGGAGCCCACTCGCGCGGAGACAACCTGCGCTGGGAGATCAACGGCACCGAGGGCGATCTGGTGCTGACCGCTCCCGGCATCAACGGCAACCTGCAAGTGGCCGACCTGCGCCTGGAAGGTGCGCGCGGCAGCGATGCCGTCGTCACGCCGATCGACATTCCCGGCCGCTACTTCGACGGGGTGCCCCGCGACCTCGTGGGCCCCGCGCACAACGTCGCGCAGGTCTATGCCGCTCTCGCCATCGATCTCCGCGAGGGAACCGGGACAGTGCCGGGTTTCGACCACGCGCTCGCGCAGCACCGCCTGCTCGACACCATCAAGCAGGCATCACGGTCCCGCGCCGGGCGGTCGCTCACCAGCTGACAGCACCTCGCCGAGACATGCCTGCGGGGCCCACCGATCCAGTGGGCCCACAGGCGCTGCGCCGACTCGGGGCATAGGTGCGGACATCTTCCGCCGCCCGTCCCGCCTTGTACCCGGCGCTCCCCAACGCCATATTTCGAATGTGCGTTCTATTTTTCGAGCATCCTGTACGGGCGACCGGTACGCGCCACCCGGAACAGGACCCGCCATGCCGACTCCCCCGCCCCCGGCCTCCTCCACACACCGACCGCTACGGCACCGGCGGCACAACCCCGGGCCACAGGTCGACCGTGGGAAGGAACTCCGCTGCGGTGCACATGCTCAGGGAACTGGGTCGAGCGGACAGGCCCGAGGGGCACTCGGAGGCGTCCGGGCACCTGGAGCCGTAAACAGCCACCGGGGGCGCCTGCAGCCTTGATGACCTGAACTCCGCGGGCCGGTGCGGTGTCGGGCGGCGATCCTCTTCCGGGTGAACAGCGCGCAGTTCCTCCGCTGTCTGCGGCTCAGCCCCGAGTTGCGCGGCGGGAGGCGCTCGGCGCGAGGCCATCCGCAGGGCAGGCTGCGCATTCACTCGCCCAGCCACCTGTCGTGCGCCGCTTTCAACCGGTCAACTCGACACCCGCGTACCCCCTGTCGGCCCACTGCCGAAGGGACCATCAGGGCCCGCCCGCTCCTCAGCCCGATGCGGCGCGAACCTCCGCTCGCTCATGATCCTGTGGAATGCGCTTCCACTACCGCAAGTAACAAGATCATCATCTTTTCTTGTATCCCCTTCCCTCGAGCACGAGGACCGTCATGACCTCTTCGCAGGACCCATCCATCGAGCAGGCGCGCGCCACCTACGACAGTCACATGCGCACCTGTCGACAGTGTGGGCACAACGGCGTCGCCTGCCCGGCCGCCAAGCACCTTCTGCGCATCTACAACAACGTCCGGCGGAACCAAGGCCGTTGAGTTCGGCGAGAGTCGCCCGCATCGGTACGGACCCTCGGGGGGCCAGGGTCCGTACTGGCGCGGAGCCCGTCAGCCGAGGTGGTGACTGTCGCTGCACGCCTTCCAGTGAGCGGCGGGACTTCGGCACGAGTCATGGTCTGTCGGCGAGGCACCGGTCGGCATCCGGTGGACACCTCACCTTCTTCCGCGCCGCGATTGGCTCACTTGTGCCCCTCAAGCACGGGTCACGCGCACCCGGGCGATCTCGAGGAGACCGTCCAACTCGACGCGGCCGACGGTCTGCTCGGGGCTCACGGTCAGGCCGTCCCGGCGCACGACGTCCAGCAGGCGCTCGGCGAGAGGGAGAACCATGTGGCGTCCCCAGCAGCGCTCGTCGGAATGCCCGAAGGGCAGGTACCCGGGATGACTCTCCGGGTCGAGCTCCCGCCAGCGTTCGGGGATAAACTCGTTCGGATCGTCCCAGAGCTTGGGGTCGCGGTGGCTGAGGATGGGCAGCAGCAGAACGTCGTCGCCATCTCCAATCCGCCGGTCGACCGCACCGAATTCCGGAGAGGCCATGCGCAGGATGTTCCAGGACACCGGCAGCAGCCGCAGGGACTCCCAGATGATCTCCCGGTTGGACACGTCCTCACGGAACGGGGCGCCGAGCCAAACAGCGTTCGTGACGAGCGCGGCGACGGTGAAACAGACAGGTGCGGCGACGCGCCGGTACAGATACATCGCATAGCGCCTGTCGTCGTACGACTCGGCGCTCAGCACGAGATTCGCCAGGCTGGACATGGACGTGTCCTTGCGCGGCTTCCCCAGGAGAGCGGCTCCGGCGGTCACCGCGGACCACGTGAGCTTGGGGGTGAGCTCCAGCCGGCGGTCGACCAGGGTCCTGAAGCGCAGTTGCATGTCGCCGAACACGAGGCGGTGCAGGTAGTCGTGCGGCACCTTCGGCCAGATTCCCGTCAGGTCGACGGTGTCGTCGACGGGCTTCTTCAACGCGGTGCGCACGTCCGCCCCGACCGCCTGCATATAGGTCGAGGCGTCCGACCTGGGAACCGTTCTGCCGCGCACCGGCTTGAACGTCGGTCGTTCCTCGGCGTTCGCCGGCCTGGCGCGCAGCAGAGCGTCGAGCAGCTCGGGGTCGGCAACGCCGATCGTGTCGGATTCCAGCCGGAATAGCGCGTCACCTGTGTGCTCCTGCAGCAGGTTGGCCATGCGCGGGGCGAACTGCGTGAACCGCTTCCTGCCGTCCGTATGAACCACCGTCACGTGAACTCCATCAATGAGGCGGCCCGCGCCGACCTCGGTATTCCGAGTCGAACGCGGGCCACGAGTCATACCGAAATCAGATCCAGCCGTACCAGGCGTAAGCCTTGAGGCTCTTCTCGGGCATGGCCTTCTTGACGAGACGGACGAGAGCCATCTGTGCACCTCCATTGCAACGGGATTGAAAACTCTCACGGATGTCGAACCGATTCTTCTCGGCCACCCCGTGACAAGAAGGGATTCAATCTTCACGCCGGCCCGCCCGTCAAGGGGCTACTTCGATTCGGTGAAGTCTTTACACATTGCCACCAGGCTCGTCTTTCGCCAAAAACCTTGAGCATCTCGAAGGATCCTCCGAATGTTGATGCCCCAGGATCCACCCTTGTTGATCATTCCTCTTGAAGGCAGGACTGGACGAGAAGGCCGCAGCCCAGCGGACTGAAGGCCGTCAGTGACCAGGGGAGACACGGATGTCTCGACAGGGGGAAATCACGCAGACGGGCAGATGCGCAGAGAGAGTGAAGTGAACGTGAATTGCACTGCACAACTGTACCCTCGAACAATCTCCGAAGACCCTGCAACACATTTCTGGCACGCGGGTGGCGCAATTTGAGGTGGCTTGTTCTCTGGCTTGACATCCCACGACACACCATGGTGATCATTAATCGTCGCAAATTCCGGGCAGGCCGGGTGGCGCCCCACCGGGAATTGGTGCGCAACGATGCATCTACCATTCCGAAATGGCGATTTCATCGTTTCCGATTTCCGCGCCAGGCAGGGCACGTCTCATGACGGCCGGCTCGCACATCACGTACATTAGGAGAGTTTCACCTCATGTTGTCGGCACGAATCAAGAAGACCGTGGCGGGCGCGGGAATCGCCGCTGCTCTCGTTGTCGCGGGTGGAGGTGCTGCGTCCGCGAGCACGGCCAGTGGCACCGTCACGATCTGTGCGCGCGGGGACTATACATCCGGCATTCGGGTCAATTCGAGCACGTACATCTGGGCCGAGCCCGGAAAGTGCGCCTCCTCGTCGGCCGCGCACACCACTGTGACCGTGTACGCCGCCTTCTGGGACGGAGTCAAGGAAATCGGTACCGAATACAACACCGGCACCTTCACGGTCTCGACGTACGGAACCGAGAGCAACTTCTGGCACGAGGGATAGTCAGAGCGTTCCATCCGTTCAGGAATGTGGCCCACCGACATCGGTGGGCCACATGTGCGCGGTGTTCTCATGACTCTCTTCGACACGTCTTCGTCGCGGCCATGAAGGCACATGACGCGCCGCCGTCCCTGCGCACAACAGCGAAGAGCCAGTGGGGCCGAACCGCACGGGTGCGGTTCGGCCCCCCTGAAGAGCTCCGCGGCGCTGCGGTCCGTGTCGGACCCGGAGGTCACTTCAGTCCGAATGCCCGAACCACGCACTGGGGTCCTTCATGTTCCGGGCGTCGGTGCACACCAAGGGCGGACTCCACGCCGTGGTTCAGGCGCGCGGCGTCGTCGCCCGCTCGTGCCGGTCGCGCCCGAGTTCGGTGTAGCGGGCGCGCATCTCCGGCCCTGCGGCCGGGCCCGCCGCGAAGACGAAGGCGTCGCTGTCGTCCAGTCGCCGACCGGTGCGCGCGTCGACGACGACCGGTTCGGCCTCCTCACCGGTCGCGGCGTCGACCAGGACCATCGACCGCTCCTCCGGCGCCAGGTGCTGGTTGCCCCAGGCGGCCAGAGCCACGATCACCGGGCGCAGGGAGCGTCCGCGCTCGGTGAGCACGTACTCGTGACGCAACGGGTTCGTCTGGTAGGGCCGCCGCTCCAGCAGGCCGTCCGTCACCAGGGTCTTCAGCCGTGCGGTGAGCATGCTCGTGGAGATGTTGAGGCTCTGCTGGAACTGGTCGAACCGCGTGTATCCGTCGAAGGCGTCGTGGAGGATCAACAGGGTCCACCACTCGCCGGCGTGCTGCACCGTCGTCGACAGCGGGCACTCCCTGTCTTCCAGCCTGATCCGGCTCGCCATGACGGCACCCTCCCTAGTCACTGCTAAAGTGAAAGTTACTAGGTTCTATTTTAGCAGTAACTAGGGGTGTGCCATCGGCATGCCCCGGAACGGACGCACCATGCCCTCTGTCATCGACGCGTCACTCGAAGGCCGCCGCGCCCTGGTCACCGGCGGCAGCAAAGGCACGGGCGCGGCGATCGCCGCGCGCCTGCGCGCAGCCGGGGCGACAGTGCTGGTCACGGCCCGCACCAAGCCGACCGATCTGGCCGAGGAGGACTTCGTCGGCGCCGACCTGACCACACCCGACGGCAGCGAACTGGTCGCTGCCGAGACGCAGCGGCGACTGGGCGGCGTGGACATCCTGGTGCACACGCTGGGCGGCTCGGCCGCGCCCTCCGGCGGGTTCCAGGTGCTGACGGAAGAGGTCTGGCAACAGGAGCTCAACTGGAACCTGCTCGCCGCGGTCCGCCTGGACCGGGCCTTGATCCCCGGCATGCTCGAGCAGGGCCGTGGGGCCGTCGTCCACATCTCCTCCATCCAGCGCCGCATGCCGTTGTGGGACGGGACCCTGGGCTACGCGGCGGCCAAGGGCGCACTGACCACCTACAGCAAGGGCCTGGCCACCCAGGTCGCACCGCACGGCGTGCGCGTCAACACGGTTTCGCCCGGCTTCATCCGCACCGAGGCGGCGGACCACCTCATCGACCGCATCGCCGAGCGGACCGGCGACCGCGACTCCGCCCTGGCGTCCCTGATGGACTCCCTCGGTGGCATCCCCCTCGGCCGCCCCAACCAGCCCGAGGAGGTGGCGGAGTTGGTGGCGTTCCTCGTCTCCGATCGCGCATCGGCCATCGTCGGCGCGGAGCACGTCGTGGACGGCGGCACCATCCCCACCCTCTGACCCCTGCAACGCTTCTGATCCGTGGAAAGCGAGACAGCCATGTCCGAATCGTCCTCCTCGACCCCGGTCGAGCACGACGGCCTGCCCGAGGTGATCCGCCGCTACCTCACGGTGCACAACAGGGGGGACGCCTCGGCGTCGGCGTCGCTCATGACACCGGACGCCCATGTCACCGACGACGGCAAGACGTACGGCGGCCTGCCTGCCATCGAGCGGTGGCTCGATCGTGCGGCGTCGGAGTACACGTACGCGACCACCTGTCTGGGAGCCGCGCAGGACGGACCGGACCGCTGGACCGTCACCCAGCGGCTCGACGGCGACTTCCCGGGCGGCACGATCGACCTGCGCTACGCCTTCACACTCGACGGCGGCCTGATCAGCCGACTGGTCATCGCTCCCTGACCCCGTCCGCCCGGTCCGCCGGGGAAGTGCTGCGGGCCGCATCGGTGGCGCGGCCCGCAGTGCCCACGCCGCATGCCTCCGCCGGTCGAACCGGCCAGAAGCGTGGGGCCCGTTGCCCCGATGGCCCGATGGCCCGATGGCCCAGGATCGCTGGGTCGCGCTGTCGCACCTCGCCCGCTTCCACCGTTGAGATGCTCGGTCCTTCGGGCGCGGTCGCGCTCGGGTCAGGGACCGGGGGCCGGTCAGTCCTGGAATGCGGCGAACAGCAGGTTGAGCGCCTCCCCCATGGAGGGGTGCGTGATGATCATGTCC
Source organism: Streptomyces adustus (assembly GCF_009377175.1). Taxonomy (GTDB): domain Bacteria; phylum Actinomycetota; class Actinomycetes; order Streptomycetales; family Streptomycetaceae; genus Streptomyces; species Streptomyces adustus. The sequence continues at coordinate 91,607 of NZ_VJZD01000004.1, read as the reverse complement.
CGGAGCGCCGTGTACGGCTGATCGGCCAGCATGGCACTCTGCACGACGGTGACCACCTCTCCTGCCTCCGGTCCCAGCAGCGAGACACCCAGGATGCGGTCGTTCGTGGCATCGACGACGGCCTTGAAGACTCCCTCCGTCTCACGCATGGTGCGGGCGCGCGGAATGGCGGCGACCGGCAGCTTGGCCACGCGCACCTGGTGTCCGGCAGCGCGCGCCTGCCGCTCGGTCAGACCCACCCGGGCCAGCTCCGGGGTGAGGAAGATGGTGTAGGGGATGAGGCGGTCACGGGTCGAGCGCCGGCCACCGGCGAGGTTGGCCTTGAGGATGCGGTAGTCGTCCAGTGACACGTGCGTGAACTGAGGGCTCCCCGCCACGTCGCCCGCCGCCCAGGTGTGCGGCGCGGACGTGGCGAGGTGCTCGTCGACGACGACGAAGCCCGCCCGGTCGGTCTTCACGCCCGCCTTGTCCAGGTCCAGCTCGGAGGTCACGGGCTTTCTGCCGACTGCGACGAGGACGTCGTCGCCGACGATGCGGGTCCCGTCGGCGAGAACAGTGGTGATCGCTCCATCGGCTTCGCGCCGCACCGCGGTGGCCGAGGAGCCGATGACGACCTCGACGCCGTCCGCGATCAGAAGGTCGGTGACGGCCTTCGCGATGTCCTCGTCCTCACGTGGCAGGAGCCGTGAGTGGGATTCGATCAGGGTGACGCGACTTCCGAAGGCCGCGAACATGTGCGCGAATTCAAGCCCCACGACCCCACCGCCGACGACGGTGAGCCGCTCCGGCAGCCGCTCCAGCTGCAGCAGGCTGTCGCTGGTGAGAGCTCCGGAGTCGGCCAGTCCGGGGATGTCCGGGACGAGCGGCTGGGTACCGGTGTTGATGACTGTCTCGGCGCCGCGGATGACTCGCGTGCCACCGCCGCTGAGCATCACTTCCACCGTGCGTTCGGCGACGAAGCGCGCCTGCCCGAGCACCAGGTCCATGCCGGAGTCGAGGAACTGCTTTTGGTTGCCGGCGGACATACCGTCGACCACGTCCGACTTGTGCGTCCGCAGCAGATCGACATCCACCTGCGGTGCGTCGGAGACGAGTCCGAGCTGCTGAGCCCGGCGCAGGGTCTTCACCGCGCGGGCACTGGTGACGAGGGCCTTCGTGGGGATGCAGGCGACGTTGATGCAGGTGCCGCCGATCATGCCCCGTTCGACCATGGCGACGCGTTTGCCGGCCTTCGCCCAGTCCATGGCGAGGGTCTTGCCCGCCTTGCCTCCACCGACGACCAGAAGGTCGTATTCCTCGGCCCTGTCGCTCATGTCGTTGCTCCCATCAGTGGCTCCAGTCGAACGGATGACGCCCGCCGGACCGCCGGAGAGATCCGCGGAGCGATGCCCGCGCGCTTGGTCCTCCAAGAGCACCACTTCACCGGCCCAGCGTCTCCTGGACACCGCATCCGTCCTCTTCGCCAAGGAAGGGATTCGCGCGGTCGGGATCGAGCGGATCCTGACCGAGGCGGATGTCGCTAGGGCGAGCCTGTATCAGAATTTCGGGTCGAAGGACGCTCTCGTCGCCGCATATCTGGACCGGCAGCACGAGACCGTTCGCGCCGGCCATGCTCGCGCCACGGCCCGGCTGACCGACCCCGTGGAGCGCATCCTGGCGCCCTTCGACCTGTCGGCGAAGGACGCGCGGCGCCGCGGTTTCCGCGGCTGTCTCTTCCTCAAAGCCCTCACCGAGTTCCCCGAGACCCGGCACCCGGCGCGCGCGGCCGTCGAGCGGCACCGGACCTGGCTCACGGGCATCTGGCGCGACGAACTGGCCGCCGCGGGAGCCGCCGATCCCGAGACAACCTCCGCAAAGCTCGAACTTTTGTACGACGGTGGCCTCGCCGGATGCAAGAGTGTCCGCTCGGCCGAACCTGTCGCACGGGCCAGACGGATGGCGCTCGACGTACTGCGGCAGGCACTGCCCGCGGACCGTCTCCCCTCGGCTTGACCCGCCGGATGTGCCGGAGGATTCGGCGGGGCCCGCCGACCGGCGCACTGCGCCCGAACCGGCCGCCCCGGCCGCAACGAGTGCGGGGGCGGTTCCGGCGGGCCTGAATGCCATGTGTCCCCGAGCGGGGAACCGACAGCCCTGCGACAGGCCATGACCAAATGAGCGGGGTGCTATTGGCGGGCGCCTTCGCGGGCGACGCCCGGCGAGGGAGAGTGGGCGAAATACGAAAGTTGTCACGACCGTGGCGGCAACCACTCCGCCGGGCAGCCGCGATTCCCGGGCCGGCACCCGGCAAGTACAGAGCAGAGCCGACCCCATGGACGTCGGACAGCAGGACAGGAATGGACGGAGCGCGGCCAATTCCTGTCTCTCCGCCTCCTCGGCTGCGCGTGCCTGCGCGGAAGGCTGCCCGTCCGGCGTGACGTGGACTTCGTGGTGATTCTCGGTGCCGGCCTCCTGGAAGGCCTCCGCACGTCGTGATCGCCGCGCTCACGCTTCCATGACGAATTCGGCTCGGTCTCGCCGGCGGGAGTCCTCGGTGTGCGCCAGGGACACCTTCTCCGGATCCCGGGTGTTCCACCCGTCCTCGGCCATGCGGACCTTCTCCAGGGCTGTCTCCCGTGTGAAAGGCGGCAGCGGAGGGCGTCGGCTCATGCGATCTGCTCAGGAGGAGCGTGGCACGGGCCGCGCGAGCGAAGTGCTCAGTTCTCCTTCGAACGGGCGTAATGGCGGGACGCCTTGGCCCGGTTGCCGCAGGACGCCATCGAGCACCAGCGGCGGGTGCCGTTGCGCGAGGTGTCGAAGAAGTGCAGGACGCACGACTCGTGTGCGCAGCCCCGGATCCGGTCGGGAGCCGCGGCGAGCAGGCCCAGGTAGTCACGGGCGGCAAGCCAGGCGGGACCCCAGGAGGAATCGTCGAACTCCGGCCGCTCGCCGGGACCCTCGGCGGTCAGGGTGGCGCGGATGCGGCCGTGCGCGAGTACGGCGTCGACCGGTGCCACGCCCGCGCCTGGCGGCCCGTCCACAGCCGCTGCCAGGGCGTCGCGGGCCTCAAGGGTGTGCCGCAGGGTCGGCGCGTCGGCCGTGAACCGCCGGTCCAGCCCGGTCTCGGCCAGCCAGACGGCGAGGCCGCCGGTCCCGGTGAGCAGATCCTGCTCCGCCCCGTCCTGCATCCAGCGTGTATTGAGCAGGTCGAGGGCGAGCGGCTCGCCGGTGAGGGGGCGGGGGTCGGCAGACATGTGCGGCTCCTTCACTGCTAACCACTGAAGCTTACGTGACAGGTTGACTCGATCAAATCTAACCTTTAAAGTCGATTAAGGAAGTTAGACACCCTCGAAGGAGCAATCATGCCGACCACGACCCTGCGCACCGGCCATGTCGGTCTGAACGTCACCGACCTCGACCGTTCGCTCGCCTTCTACCGGGACGTCCTCGGCTTCGCGCTCCTCGCCCAGGGCATGCAGGACGAACGGCGGTACGCCTTCCTCGGGGACGGTGACAGCGACCGCCCGGTCCTCACCCTCTGGCAGCAGGCCGGGCAGTCGTACGAAGAAGCGGCTGCCGGACTGCACCACCTTGCGTTCAGCTCCGACTCCGTCGAGCGGGTCCGGGAGTACGAGTCGGCCCTGCGCGCGCACGGCGTCACCTTCGCCCACGAAGGCGTGGTGGCCCACAGTGAGGGCGCAGACTCGGGCGGCCTGTTCTTCCACGACCCGGACGGCACGCGCCTGGAGATCTTCGTCGGTCACGGCGTCAAGGGCGCGCCTGCTCCTCACGAGTCCGCGCCGACCTGCGGTTTCTTCTAGGAATCGCGCTGCGGCCAGGAATCGCCCCACGGCCGCGGCGGACCCTGCCCGGGCCGACGAGAAGGCACCGCCATCCGCCACCCGCCCCACCGGGAAGAAAGTCCTTGATCATGAGTGTCTACCACGCCGGTTCACGGGCCCTGCAGGAGCAGGCCGGGTTGCGCGAGGCCGCAGACCATGTGGGCCGGGCCGTCGGCGACGGCATCAAACCGGTGGCCGCGGCCTTTCTGGAACTCCAGCCGCTCCTGGTGATCGGCGCCGCCGATCCCGCGACCGGCCGGATATGGGCGTCACCGCTGAGCGGGGAGCCGGGGTTCGTCCGCGCCACCGGCCCCCGGCAGATCTCCGTCACCGGCGGGCCCGCCCCCGGTGACCCGCTCGCGGGCGCCCTGGCCCGGCCGGACGTGCCGGTCGCCACGATCGCCCTCGATCCCCGCACCCGCCGCCGGATGCGCCTCAACGGCAGGTCGGGCCCCACCCGCGGGGGCTTCTCGGTCACAGCGGAGCGGGTGTTCGCCAACTGCCCCAAGTACATCCAGCGCCGGGCGGAGTACTGGTGGGATCCGCACCGCCGGCCCGGTCCGTCCCGTCATGGCCACGAACTCAGCGGCAGGCAGGCAGCGTTCGTCGCCGGAGCGGACACCTTCTTCCTCGCCACCGCAGGCCCTTCGGGTGTCGAAGCCAGCCATCGTGGCGGCAACCCGGGTTTCGTGCAGGTCATGTCACCCACTGAACTGAGCTGGCCCGACTACCCGGGCAACGCCATGTTCCTCAGCCTCGGCAACCTGGCCCTCGATCCCCGGGCAGGACTGCTGTTCCTCGACTGGGCGGACGGCACGATCCTGCAGCTCACCGGCCGTGCCCGGACAGAGTCCGCCGCCGACGGCACACGCACGGTCCGCTTCAGCGTCGAACACGCCGTGGAGACGTCCGGCGCCGTGCCGCTGCGCTGGGCCGAGCCGGAATTCTCACCTGCCAACCCCGCCCCGACGGAGTGATGGCCGCATGTCCGGCGGACGTTGAGGACGGACGGCTCACGCAGCCCGCCACTACACGTTCGGCAGTGGGCAGTATCTCCTGCACGATCTGGAGAACATCGGAACCACCACCTCGGTGTTCACCACGGTGGAGTTCGAGAACGGCGCCGACAGCCCCTTGCCGGTGTGTCCCCGGTGTGAGTCCGTCGCATCTGTCGCAATCCACCGTGTCCAGCGGGTCCGGTGCCGTGGTGACACCGAACCCGCCGTACGTCAGAAGCGGTAACCGGGCTCGACGGTGAAACACGCAGTCTCCAGCTGCCTCGCCCAGGGCTGTTCGTCGGCGGAAGGCAGCCGGACAAGGTCGCGGGCCCAAGGTTGGTGACCTGCGGCCTGCGGTCGCACGGGGCTGAGTGCGAGTGCGACTCGCCTGGACGATGAAGCGGGCGGCTCAGCTTGCCGGGGCTTCCGAATCGGTCTGCCGTTGCACGATCTTGTTGAACTCCGCCGGGTTGCGGTCGAAGGCCATGTCACTGATCAGACGAAACAGCGTGAAGAAATCCGGTTCGGTCATCTTCACCTGGAGATGCATGGCGATGAAGGTCGGATCGTCATAGGGCAGTTTGGGTGCCGGCCTGGTCACTCCCTGCGGAGCGGGTGCCTCGCTCGCGGCCCGCGGTTCCGGCACGGCCTGTTCGAAGCCGCCCTCGTCGTGATCTGCCACCGCTGCGGTCTCGACGGCTGGGAGACCGGGCGTGATCCCGCCCTCGGCCGTGCTGCCTTGACTGTCGGCCGCCGGCTGAGGCGAACCGACCGGAGTGGGTGCGGGCGTGGGCAGGCCCGGCTGATCCTGTTCGCTCGTGCGCTGCTGCTTCTTCTCTCCCTTCCTGGCACGCTCGGCCTTGAGCTGTTCCAGAACCGACTCTTGCTGTTCCGCCGGCTTGTTGCCCACGGCGCGCAGCAGATCGATGGGGTCCTCACCGATCCGGGCCTGAAGTTCCGGGGTGAGGTTGAGCAGAGCCAGGCGTTGCGACACCCAGCCCTGGGAACGGTGGAGCCTCTTGGCGAGAGCCGTCTGACTGCCGTAGAGGGCGAGGAGACGTTGCAGGGCGCGGGCTTCGTCGAGCTCCTCGAGGTCCTGGCGATGGATGTTGGCGACAAGGGCGGACTCGAGGAGTTCCTCGGACGTGGTGCCCTGGTCGTCGCTGACCATGATCTTGATCGTGGGGAGCCCGGCTTCGCGCGACGCGGCAAGCCGGCTGCTGCCGTCGATGACGACGTGGGTGGTGTCGGGCTCGAGATCCGCTTCGCGGTCCGGGTTGGCCTTGATGTACGCGTCGCGGTTCATGACCGTGATCGCCACTTTCTGGCCGTGCGTTTTCAGGCTGCCCGCCAGATCGGTGAGGTCGCCCAGGCTTGAGCGGGGATTGTCCGGGTTGAGACTGACGCTGTCCGGGGACAGTTCGCCGGGCGGGGCGACACCGTCGGTAGGGACCCCGGTGGCCGCGGCTACGGCCTGACGGCGGGCGCTGACGGGGCGCGCTCCCCCGCCGAAACGGCCGGCACCCAGTTGATGGGCCTTGCTCATGCGATCTCCCGTGCGAGCGCGCGCATGCCGATCGCCTGCTGCGATTTGGGGGCGTAGGACAGCAGCGGCTCCTTCATCCGGACGGCTTCCTTCTGTTCCTTGAGGTCGCCGATGAGGCCGACGACTCGCGGATCCTTTATGTCGACCCACCCCTGTAGTGAGGAGGTGGCGATGAACCCGCGGCGCGAGTCGTAGAGGTTGACGACGATGCCGAGGTAGTCGATGTCGACCTGCAGGTCGTTGCGCAGGTCTTCGATCTGCGTGGTGAGCAGTTCGTAGGCGTCGGCGGAGCTGTCCTCGGCCTGCACGACGACCAGGGCGCCGGACTGGCCGGGCTTCTCCCCGTCACGGCGGCGGCCGTAGTAGGCGGCTGCGTCCATGCTGAGACCGAGGCTGGGCGGGCAGTCGACCAGGATGACGTCGTAGTCCGCTTCGAGGGGGGTCAGGGCTCGTTCGAGAGCGGCTTCGCGGGCTCGCACGGCGGACAGGCGGACGTCGAGGAGGAAGGCGTCGTTGCAGGCGGGCAGGAGGTGCAGGCGGCCGTCGAAGGTGTCGTCGTCGACGGACACGATGAGGTCGCGCAGGTCGCCCTTCGGGTCGCCTGCCATGTGGTTGGTGAGGCTGTCACCGTTCATCGCCAGCGGGGAGGCGCCCAGTTGGTTGGTGAGGTGGCACTGGGGGTCGAAATCGACAAGGAGGACACGCAGGCCGAGGCCGGGCAGGTTCTCGATGTCCAGGGGGTCGTTCTGCTCGTTCGGTTCGTCGTCGCCGGCATGGGTTTCGCTGGCGCGCAGGGCCTTCGTCAGTGCCTTGGCGACACGCACGGCGTGGAGCCTGTTGGGGTCTTCGGCGAGTGCCTCGCCCACGCCGGCAGTGATCGCGGTCTTGCCCACGCCGCCCTTCTGGTTGCAGACGATGATGCGCCGCGTGACGGTGGGGCGTTCGATGTCCGGTGCCGGGTTGGTGTCCAGCCAGAGCTGTACGGACTGGGCCAGTCCCTGGATGAGGGAGGCGCGCCGGTCGCTCGCGGTGCGGCGGAACTCCTCCCACTGGCCGGGAGGAAGGAAGGTGGAGAAGGAGTCGGCGCCGGCCGTGTCGACGTCGGCCGTTGCCGAAGCCAGCCTGCACCAGGCGGTGATGCCCTGCTCGACGGCTGCCTGGATCTCGATACCGTGCTGGGCTGCCCTGATTTTCAGGTTCTGCCGGAGCCATCCCGGCAGCTTGGAGACGACCTTCTCGCGGTCGCCGGAAGTAGCTGGAGAACTCATGAGGACACCTTACTAACGTCCATGATCAATCGCCGTATTGACACGTTAGTTTGACAGAGTTGTTTCCTGTCTCAACGACACTAGTTGTCCCGTTCAGTGCCGGGAACGGGCCTTCGCACCACCGACAGCCAGGGGTTCCCATCGAGACGGTCGGACTCGCTGCGCGCAGCGAGCCGTCCATCAGGCCCGCCGAACTCCGGGCACTCACAAACCGGTTCGGTGAGGACCGGGCGCCACCCTGTCCGAAGTCGACTCAGACGCGACGGGTCTGCCACGGGATCCGAGATCCTGGTGGCGCGACCGCTGTTCCCGAACGCGCTGGAGATGTCCGCCATGCCCCACCTCGACAGCCAGCCCGCCTACTGGGACGCCGCTGCTACCACCAAGACGTTCACGCATCCACTGCACTTGCCGTGGCTGGACGACGTCGACCGGCAGGCCGCAGTCCTGGACTACGGCTGCGGATACGGCCGGACCATGCACGCCCTGCGACAGCAGGGCTTCACCAGTGTCTGCGGCGTCGACACCTCACCGGGAATGATCTCCCGGGCACGCGCCCTGCATCCCACGATGCGCTTCACCGTGCTGGACTCACCGCCGACACTGGCCCACCCGGACGCGAGCATCGACATGGTCATCCTCTTCGCGGTGCTGACCTGCATACCCGGCGACGACGCACAGCGGCGGCTGGCCAGCGAGCTGAGCCGCGTTCTCAGACCGGGCGGAATCCTCTACCTCAGCGACCTGTTGCTCCAGAACGACGAGCGCAACCGTGACCGCTACGCCAGATTCGCGGAACGTTATGGCACCTACGGAGTCTTCGAGACCGGCGACGGCGCAGTCTGCCGCCACCACCCGATCGACTGGTTCACCTCCCTGCTCGCGGACTTCGAGATCACCGGCGCGCGCCGCATCGCCGTCGCCACCATGAACGGACACGAGGCAGAAGGAATCCAGATCCTGGCCCGCCACGGGCATCGCCGCTGACCGCGTCCCCCGCCGGCACAACGGGCCCGGTGACAGCCCTGCCGGGCCGGGCGCTACGAGTCCGACGCCGTCCGTCGTGGCACGAGCGGGCGATCCGTGCCGACCCGTCGTGACGTCACCGATCGGAAGTCACGGCAGACCGCGACTGCCTGCGGTAGCGGCCCGGGGCGAGCCCGATGACCCGCTTGAAGGCGTGGCTGAAGGCGCTCTCCGAGCCGTAGCCGTACTGCGTGGCGATGGAGGAGATCGTCCGGTTTCCCGTGCGCAGCTCTCGTGCGGCCGAGCGGATCCTCCAGGTGGCGAGGTATTCGAGGGGCGGGGTGCCGACGAGCTCGTTGAAACGAGCCGCGAAGTGCGACCGGGACATACCGGATTTGGCGGCCAGTTCGGCCACCGTCCACACGTGGGCGGGGAACTGGTGCATGAGGGAGAGCGCGGTGCCGATGGCGGGATCGGCCAGGGCGGTCAACCAGGCATGTCCGGTGGAACCCTGGGCAGCGACGTAGCTGCGCAGCACCTGGACCAGAACGATGTGTGCCAGCCGCTCGACGATCAGGCCACTGCCGATCTCAGGGGTGGCAGTCTCCTGGCGCAGCATGTTCAGCGCGGTGCGGATGGCGCCGGCCTCGTCCGAGCCCGCGGGAACGTGCACCAGTGGGGGCAGCACATCGAGGAGGACTGCGGCGTTCGCGGTGTCGAGGTGGAACCCGCAGCCGACAACGACCGAGTCCACAGGCCCGTCTGAGGGTCCGACACGGACGGTGCCGCCTTCGACGAAGCCCGTGAAGATCTCACTGCTGGGCTGGGCGGGGACCCTTGGATCACTGGAAAGCCGGTACGGACGGCCATTGCCCAGCAGATAGCAGTCGCCCGCCACGGCCCGGACGGGTGCAGCACCTTCGGTCTCCACCCAGCACTCGCCCTCAAGAACGGCACCCAGCTTGATGTGCTGATATCCGGCAAAGGAGATCGCCCACGCACCTACCCCTTCCAGGCGCGCGAAATTGGCGCTGCGCATGTCCAGAAGAGCGAGAACATCGTTGAGGGGATCCATCGGCTCCCTTGTCAGCTTGAGGCGGAGCCTCGACGGTGAGACTTCGGACGAAGTGAACAGTGACAGTCGGACAGGATATGCCAGTAGCGGCTCCAGGCGATCCGGGGGAGGATGCGTGGGCACGCCGATGCGAGGCCGGATCCTTACGGCCGCGTAAGTCCCTCCTGGAAATCACACCCCTCAACCGTACCGTTCGTATTCTGATCGGGAAAAACTCTCCGAACAATGCGCGGGGCTCCACGATGTGTGCGCCATCGTCCGAGTTCGTTCATCCCGATTCAAGCCTCGTAGGCGTGCCGCCTCCCGAAGGCCTGAAACAGAACACCCGGGAGGCATATATGGATCTGACGGCATCAAGTAAATGCAGATGTCATGATGATTCAGCGTGGACGCTGAGGTGCGGCCGCACACAATCAGGCGTCGGCCTGCCGTCTGACATTCTTTCGGAGGGTTTCTCATGTCTGTCGCGTCCGCGGCCCGAGCATTCGATGGCCAGCGTCTGGTCGTCATCGGGGCCGGTTCGCACACCGGTCGGCAACTGGCCCGGACAGCGTCCTCCGCCGGCGCCGAGCTCCTTCTGCGGGCCCCGACCCGCAGAAGGTCGAACGCACCGCGGAAAGCCTGACCGGCCCCGCGGAGGTCGTTCCGCTGGACATCACCGACGAGGAGTCGATCGCGGCTCTCGCCGAACGGGCCGGTGCTTTCGATCATCTGGTCTCCACTGCCGCCGTACCCGCCAACGGTCCGCTGGCCGAACTGGAGCTCGGCGCCGTCCAGCGCGCTTTCGCGGCCAAGGTGATCGGTCCGCTGCTGCTGGCCAAGCACATCGCGGATCAGGTACGGGACGGCGGTTCGTTCACCTTCTTCTCGGGCTTCGTCGGATGGCGTCCCGCTCCTGGGCGCACGGTGATGGCCACGGCCAACGGAGCGCTGGCCCATCTGGTGCAGGCCCTCGCCGTGGAGATCGCCCCGGTGCGGGTCAACGCGATCTCCCCGGGCATCGTCGACAGCGGTGCCTGGGACAAGCTCGACAACGAGCAGGCATTTCTCCGTGACGTGGCCGAGAGCAACCTGACACGGCGCGTGGGCGCCGTCGACGACCTGGTGCAGGCCGTGCCGTTCACCATCACCAACCCGTTCGTGACCGGCACCGTGGTGCACGTGGACGGCGGCGCCCGACCGGTCTGAGCCAGCCGTGAGTGGGCGTCCGGCATTCGGTGAGTCTCCGGATCCGTCCTCAGAGGCCACTCCGCTTCCGCACGGCGGGGCAGGGTGGCCGGAGGTAGTGTCGATGGCATGAGCGCCCGCCCAGCGCAAGCGGCTCGCTGGCGGTCGCAGCCGCGTGGGCGTGTCGACAGGGCGGAAGGCGTCATGGAAAACCTTCCGAAGAAGCAGGAAGCCCGGCCGGACACAGCCGACGCCATTGAGCTCCGCAAGGTGCTGGTGTCGTCCTTGGCCGAAGCGTTGGCCACCCGTGAGGCCCCCGCCGGCATCCTCTTTCTGATCGATGCGGACCGGTCACGGTTGCGGGCGGCAGTGATCCAGGGCTCGGTTCCCTTCCTCTTCGGCATGCCCGACGTCATATCCGTCGACGCCGACCACGCATCCGCGAGGGCGTGGCGGACGGGCGCTTTCACGGTCGCCAGCGCACCCGCTCCACGGCCGGGCTCCGAAGAGGCGTTCCGCTTGATTCCCTTTCCTTACTCCGCGGCCTCTGTGCCGCTGGTGGCCGAGGACGGCACACGGTTCGGCGCTTTGACTCTGGTGCGTCCACTGATGCAGGGCCCTGCCTGGGCGTTCGACGCCGACGAGCGGGACGTGCTGTCGGGCGTCGCAAGCCGTCTCTCGGCGGAACTTGCCGTGCTGTCGGCGCGGGGGGTGACCGTGGCGCCCGGTCCGAGCGCGATTCTGGTGCCGAGCCCGGGCGACCAGGGCGGCCATGACGTTTCCAGGTGGGGCGCGCCGGGCGCGCCGGAATCCGCGGGCCTGTCGCTCATGTACCACGTGCACCATCTGAGCACCCGGCTGACGCAGCTCACGAGCCTCGACGAAATCCTTCCTGCGGCACGGGCCCACATGATGGTCCCGTTCGGCGCGAGCGGGATCATGATGGGACACGTCAAGGACGACCGGCTGTGGATCGTGGGCAGCAGCGGCGTGAGCGCGGCCCTGATCAGGGGGATGCATGCCACGAACCTCACGCCGGGCAGTCCTTGGGCCGACGCGGTTCTGGCGCACTTCCCTTATTTCTTCGACAGTCCCTCCGGGCTCCAGAGCCACTATCCCGACGTCTACGAGGCCGACGACACGGTACGCAGCTGGGCCTTCCTGCCTCTCGGGGTGGGCAGCCGTCACGTGGGGGTGTGCTGTCTCACCTTCGACGACGAACGGGTCCTCACCACCGAGGAACGGGCCGCGCTGATGATGCTCGCGGACCTGCTCGCCTCGGCGGTGGAGCGGGCGAGGCTCTCGGCCTACGAGCACACTCTGGCCGAGAGCCTTCAGCGGACACTGCTGCCACGTTCACTGACCGCGCTGCCGGGAGTGATCACCACTGCGCGCTATGTCCCCGCGCGAGGAGAAGCCGGTCTGGGCGGCGACTGGTACGACGTGCTGCAGCTTCCGGATGGGCGTGTCGCGCTGATCGTCGGCGATGTGGAGGGCCACAGCACGGACAGCGCCATCGTCATGGGCCAGCTGCGCAGCGCAGTGATGGCCTACGCCAGAGAGGGCCATGATCCTGCGGCAGTCCTCAACCGGACCGGGCGACTGTTGTCCGAACTGGACACCGAGCTCATCGCCACCTGCTGCATCGCCTTTCTCAGTCTCTCGGACGGGGTGGTCGAAGTCGCCCGCGCAGGTCACCCCGCTCCCCTGCTGCGCCGTCCGGACGGACAGCTCCACCACCTGGACACCGTGGTCGGCGTACCGCTGGGCGTCGGCGAGAGCGCGGTGACGAACACGTCCACCATCGTCCCGCCCGGATCCACGCTGATGCTCTACACCGACGGCATGTACGCAGCGAAGACCGGAGAGTTGTCGCCGTCCGTCCTCAAACTTCTGACGGAGGCGGACGGGGACCTGGAGGAACTCGCGGACCAGTTGACGGAAGCCGCTGCCGATGGCCACGACGACCTGAGTCTGCTGCTGGCCCGCTTCGAGGGCGGCGTCGCGGGGGCCAGCCGGCGCATCGAGCGTTTCGAGATACCGCGGCATGACCTCGCGGGCGTGGCAGCGGCACGTCGCTTCGTCCGCGGATGCCTGCGGCGGTGGGACGCCGCGGAACTCACGGACACACTGGAAGTGATCGCCTCGGAAGCGGTGACCAACGCCCTCACCCACGCAGACAGCGCCGTCGACATCCGTATGCGTGAGTACGAGGACCACATCCGGCTGGAGGTACGGGACTCCGACGCCCACCCCCCCTTGCCGTCGGCCATGTCGGTCACCGACGAGGCCGAGCAGAGCCAGGCCGAGCACGGTCGCGGGCTGCAGATCGTCGACAGTCTGGCCACGACATGGGGCAGTTCGCCTCATGGCCGCGGGAAGACCGTATGGATGGAACTGCAGAACCCGAGAAAAGAAGCAGACAGAGAGGACGGCAAAGACACGGGATCCGGCCCGCCCTGACCGGCAGGAGGCCAGGAGAGGCCCCGGATAATTTTCTGTGACACATCAGAGAATGCCGAAACGACATACCCTACGCCTTCGCACTGTACTAGCTAGTACCTGCTCCTGCGGAATGCTCTCTGCGAGACAGAACTCCCGAGGACGCCGACCGCTCTCGTCCTGTGTGACCTCCGCCACCTCCACAGCACTCCGTTCGCCGATGCGCGTCCTCGTGCGGCAGAGCAGCTGTTCGAGCAGCTCAGAGCGGCACAACGGATTCGCTCACGGACTTGAACCGCGGCAGCTCGGACTTCGGGCAGGCCGCTCTCCATTTATTCGGGATCCTCTCTTCTTGCGCGAGAGTCCAAGAATGGTTTCCCGTTAAATCTTCCACCGTATTCTACGAACCGGACCGGGGCCGCACGATACAGCACTGCTAGCGCAACAGGGAATAGCCCGTTGAGACCCACCCCCATCCTTGGTATTCCCCTATGGAGGTTCTTCATGACAGCGTTCTCCACGCCGGCCGAATTCATTTCGCCGACCGTACTGGCCCCTGAGGAGCAGAAGGCCGTGTGGTTCCTGGGAGCTCTGGTCACGCAGCGCGTGTCCTCCGAAAGCACGGGCGGTGCCCTCGCGGTCCTGGAGCATCGCGGCGAGCGCGGCTACAGCAGCCCCCTGCACCGGCATGACGATGACGACGAGACCTTCCTCGTCCTGGACGGCGAGCTGCGGGTGGAGGTCGGTGGAGAGAAGCGCAGCGCGGGCCCGGGCAGCATTGTCGTCCTGCCGAAGGCCCTGCCTCACGCCTTCGTCGTGACGAGTCCGACCGCACGCTTCCTCACCCTGCACACTCCCGGCGGTTTCGACACCTTCACCCTTCAGGCCGGCTCCCCTGCCGCGCCCCCGTACCTCGTCATGCCCAGCGACCTTCCTCCGCTGGATCCCGCCGAGCTGGCCAAGGCAGCGGCCTCGTTCGGCATCGAGATCCTCGGCCCGCCACCGACTGCCTGAACGGGGACGAGCAGGCGCGTCAACGAGCACATGAGAAGGGGCCTTCCGCGGCGGTGGGCCCCTTCGGCCGGGTCACCGCCGCGGCCCCGTGTGAGCAGGGCCGCCCTTCTGCCACATCACGTCGCCGACGCCGGGAACAACGCCCGGCACCCAGGTGCTCAGGCAGGCATGCCTGTGTCATCGATGATTGCTCTTCTGGCTGTATGGCTCCTAGCGCTCGCCAGCCCGGGACCTGACTTTCTGGCGGTCACGCACTCGGCGATGGCCAGGTCGCGGCGGGACGCCATGTGGGTGGGCCTGGGCGTGACGACTGCGAACGCCCTATGGATCTTCTCCAGCCTCGCAGGCGTCACCGTGCTCCTGACGCGGGTGCAGGTCGTCTACGACACCATCCGCATCGCCGGTGCTCTCTACCTGCTCTACCTGAGTTTCCAGATGCTGCGCTCGATCAGGCAGCCGGGGGAATCCGCGCAGGTCGCCGTGGTCAAGGCCGAGTCCCGTTCACGGGTGGCAGCCTGGCGCATCGGGGCCCTGACCAACCTGGGCAACCCCAAGGTTGCGGTCTTCTTCACGAGTGTCTTCGCGGCGATACTGCCCGCCCACCTCGGCTGGGGGCAGCGCACAGGCGCAGGTCTCGCCCTCGTCTTCATTGCGGGTGTCTGGTTCTCCGTCGTGGTCGCCCGAGTCTTCTCCCTCCCGAAGATCGCGGCGGCATACCGCCGTGCGCGCCGGTACATCGACAGCGTGACCGGCGTGATGCTCGCCGGGCTGGCCGTCCGTATCGGCCTCGAAGGCTGAACCTCCCGCCGGCAGAGCATTGGAGACTGCTGTGAGCCGTTCGGCGCGGGCCTGGGGTCGCGGACCCCGCCGTCCGCGACGGGTAGGGTTCGGCGCCGCACCGCACGGATCACCCGACCGGCATCCTGATTGCCTCCCAGGGAAAAGACGTACTAGTCTGTCCGATTAGGGAGGGCCGGCCATGGCTACGAAGTTCCGCAGAACGAAGTCCGAGGACAGGATTCTCACCGCGGCGGCGGACTTGTTCTACACCCACGGCCTGCGTGGGGTCGGGATCGACCAGGTCATCGAGAGGTCCGGGGTCGCGAAGTCCACCCTCTACGCGCATTTCCGCACGAAGGAACAGCTCGTGGCGGAATACCTCCGCAGGACGGACACCTCCTGGAGGGCGCAGTTGTCGGCAGCCGCCGAGCAGGCGGGCGACGATCCTCGCGAGCAACTGGTGGGCATGTTCGACGCCCTGTCGGACGCCTTTGACCGCCACGGCTTCTTCGGCTGCCCGTTCGTGAGCGCAGCGGTGGAGGCCGAAGCCGACTCGGAGGCGCACGCCGTGACCGTGGAGCACGCGTTGCGGCGGCAGACATGGCTGACGGAACTCTGCCGACGGGCAGGGGCGGCGGACGCCGCGGCACTCGCCCGGCACCTCGGGCTCCTGATCGACGGCGCTCTGACATCAGGGCGACTGCTGCAGGACGGCGGCGTCGTGGCCGAAGCCAAGGCCGCGGCAAGGCTTCTGGTCGCTGCGCATACCGGTACGGCCGCCTGACCGCTCCGGCCGAGACCGTGCTCGTGCTGTCCGACACGGGGCATGAGCGAGCGCGAACAACCCGTCGGCGGATCCCGCGTCGCTATCCGTGACATTGATTTGTCATGTACCTAACATTACAGGAAGTGGGCAGGTCAGGCTGGCGGCAACGAGCGATTCAGCTCCCCGCACGGCGCCTCGCTCCCCGTGTCGCGCTCCGCTTGCCGCTCTTAATCGAACGGACTAGTCTGTTTGATTAAGCGGGTTCGGTCGTACTGGACCCATGCCTACGTGGTTCAACAACGCACATCCGAAGGTGGCACCATGCATGCAGTAGTCCTGGAACAGTTCGGCGCCCCCATGGTGCTGAAGGAGATCGAGAAGCCCGCCGTCGGCGCCGGTCAGGTACTGGTGCGGATCGAGGCAAGCGGTGTCAATCCGCTCGACATCAAGATCGCTGCAGGCCAGGCAGCGCACGCCAAGCGCGTCCCTCCGGCGGTGCTCGGTCTGGACATGGCCGGCGTGGTCGAGGAAGTGGGCCAGGGAGTCAGTGAGTTCGCCCCGGGCGACGAGGTCTACGGAATGACCGGCGGTGTCGGCGATCTGCAGGGCTCACTGGCTCAGTACGCGTCGGTCGACGCCCGTCTGCTGGCGCACAAGCCCAAGACCTTGGACATGCGCGAGGCGGCCGCGCTGCCGCTCGTCACGATCACGGCATGGGAGGGCCTCGTCGACAGGGCGCAGGTGCGCAGCGGCCAGAAGGTCCTGATCCACGGCGGCGCCGGCGGTGTCGGTCACGTGAGTATCCAGATAGCGCGTGCGCGTGGCGCCGAGGTCTTCGCGACCGACGCCCCGCACCGCCTCAAGGCTGTCGAGGCTCTCGGGGCGACCGCGATCGACTACACCTCCGAGACTCCGGAGGACTACGTCGGCCGTCTCACTGACGGTGAAGGATTCGATGTCGTCTACGACACGGTGGGCGGCCCGGTCCTCGACGCGTCCTTCGCCATCGCCCGGACCTACACCGGTCATGTGCTCAGCTCCCTGGGCTGGGGGACCCACAGCATCGCTCCGCTGTCCTTCCGCGGTGCAACCTACTCGGGTGTGTTCACCCTGGCCCCCATGCTCACCGGTCGCGGTCGCGAGCACCACGGCGACATCCTGCGCAATATCGCCGGCCTGGTCGACACCGGCAAGGTGAAGCCGACGCTGGACCCCCGCCACTTCACTCTCGCCGAGATCGCGCAGGCACACACGGCAGTGGCCGACGGCAGCGCCACCGGCAAGGTCGTCGTCACCATCAACCACTAGAGCCGCCGCACCTGCCGTGCAGCGATCCACCTGATCGGCCCGCGAAACCGACGTCGACCACAACGACAGGCCTGACCCCCTACCCAAGGTCCGGCCTGTCGTGCACCAGGTCACCGGGGTCGGCGTTGGCCCCGCACAACGCGCGGCGGGCTCGGACGATCTCAGCATCGGGCACAAGTACCGAGCGCGCGCCGTATTGTTGGGCGGCATGCACCGCCATGGCAGAAGTACGACGGGCGCCCAGGGAGTCGGCGGCCGCCGAAGGCACCGCTGTCGGCGACGAAGGACTCACACGCCGTCGGCGCCTCTGCGTACTCGGTGCCGATCAGCCGGACGTCGGCGCCGTAGGTGAGTGCGGCAGGTCGTGCCGCAGATGGATCAGCGGGGCCACCAGTCGGTCGACGCTAACCAGCTGATGGCGGGCGCCAGCACCTTCGGCCCTCTTCCGGACATCACCTCGCGCAGCATGGCGGCAACCCTCGAACCCGGCCTGCCACGGTACGGCCAGCTCCTGCACCGATTCCGCGAGATGATGCCGGCAGAGCCCCGTGAACAGCCGATGTGCCAACACCGCCCGATTGGCCACGACCGTCTCCGACCAGGCCAGCCAGGCCACCCTTGAACGATGCGAGCGGCTCGACGGAGTCTTCCGTGCGTGGCGGTTCGGGGCACGCCGGTTGTTTCAGCGTTGGGCGGTTGTTGCGGCCGCTGCCGGCCGTGCGAGTGCTGGGTCGGCGTTTGACGCGGTTGCAGGCGGCCAGGACCGCCAAGCCCAAGAGAACGGGCTCGGAAGCCACGCGTGCCTGGTTCCTCTTGGACCATCGGCGCCGTCCACCCCGGCGGTCTCCGATCACGCCGGCGCCGTCGTGATCCCCGTCCCCGGCGATCACGACGGCAGCCTCCTTCAATCACCCCGACCGGCCCCGCCGGGCCGGCTCCGTCGGCACGCCCATCGAGGGCGTCGAGATGCGCATCCTCGACCCGCAGGACGGCGTCGGCGAGCTCTGTGTCCGCGGCCACAACGTGATGGCCGGCTACTGGAACCGCCCCGAGGCGACCGCCGAGACCATCGTCCACGGCTGGCTGCGCACCGGCGACCTCGCCCGCGTCGACGAGGACGGCTACTACTTCATCGTCGACCGTAAGAAGGATCTCATCATCCGCGGCGGCTACAACGTCTACCCGCGCGAGATCGAGGAGGTGCTGTACGAGCACCCCGCCGTGGCGGAGGCCGCAGTGATCGGCCTACCACACGTCACGCTCGGCGAGGAGGTCGCCGCCGTGGTCGCGCTGCGCCACGGCAGCGCGGCCGGCCCGGACGAGCTGCGGGAGTTCGTCCGCGAGCGGGTGGCGGCCTACAAGTACCCGCGTGAGGTCTGGCTCGTCGACGCTCTACCCAAGGGCCCCACCGGCAAGATCCTCAAACGTCAGATCACCGCCCCGGAGAGCCGCTGAGCTGAGGGCGGACACCCCGCCAGCGTCTGTGCGCCGCCCCGAGGCGTACGATCACCGGCCCAGACGCCGATTCAGGGGAGAAGGGGGACAACTGCGTCGGTCTCAAGGGGATTCCAGCATTGGGGAGCCGTCACGCCGGGCTGGCGTGATGTTCGAATGCGGAGGTCCGGGTCCGTCCGAGACGCGTACGCTCATTCCGGGTGGTAGCGAGAGGCCGAACGGCCAGCGCGGCGTGTCCAGACTGCGACCGCTCCCCAGCAGGCGGGATCAGCGATGAAGCGTCAACAGGCACGGTCTTCCACTCGAATCACGGGGCGTCGAGAACTCCATGATCTTGGAAGCCCGTGCCTGTCACACTTCCAGGCGCCGCCACAGCTCTTCAACGGCTGAGGAACAGCGGGGCTGTCACCTATCCAAGGAACGCCGCGGTGGTGGCCACGAACCGGTCCGCGTCGTCGAGCCAGGGGAAGTGCCCGGCTCCGGGCTGGACAACGAGCCGGGCGTTCGGGAACAGTCTGGCGAGCTCGGCCATGGTGCGCGGCGGGGCACCGAGGTCGACCTCACCGGCCAGCACGAGCACCGGCGGTGCAAACCGGGCGAGAGCGGCACGAGTCGCGTCCTGATCGAAAGCGCCTTCGGCGCTATAGGCCGCCACGACCTCCAGGTCCTGCTGCTCTTGGTCAGCCGCCTGATGTGCCTGTGCCGCCGCGTCCCAACGCCCGTAGGAGAAAGGCGCGATGGCCTGCCAGCTCTCGGCGGTCGCCTGGCCCGCGACGATTGCCTCCAGAGCCGCGAACGCCACCGGGAACCACGGCTCGTCCCGGCGCAGCTGTGCGGTCTCGCGCCGGAGCTCGCCCGGGATCGCGATACCGACGGCTCGGACGCTCGCCGTGATCAGCGAAAGCGTGCTCACGTGCTCCGCATGGCGGGCCGCATACAGCGCAGCAAGATTCGCGCCAGCGCAATGCGCGAGCAGATCCATCCGCTCCAGGCGCAGGTGCGCACGCAGGGCCTCCACGTCATCGACCAGGCGATCGCAGCGGTAGCTGGCGGCGTCCTCCGGCACCGCGGACTGACCGGTGCCGCGCAGATCCAGCCTGATCAACTGCCGGTGCGCGGACAGCCCGCCGAGGTCGCCGAGGTAGGCGGAGGCCGTCGGCCCTCCTGGCAAACAGACCACAGGCGGGCCGTCGCCGACTACGTGGTAGGCGAGCTTGGTGCCGTCGTGCGCGGTGAAGAAGTCCATGCCCGGCAGCCTGGGGGAGGCGATGAGCGTTGGCTATCGTTTAGCCACAGCTACACGATAGGGGCGCCCGAATGGCGGTCGAGATCAGGTTCACCGCGGCGTCCGTCGCCAAGGTGCGGTTCGCCATCTCACCGCTGGGCGAGACGGTACTGGCACTGCGGATCCTGCTGGGCACCGGCGGGCACGCGGTCCACCAGCCATGGGTGCGCCAGGCGCGGCCGCTGCTGGCGGACGAACGAGAACTGCCGCTGCTGCGTGCACTGATCGCGGGACCGTTGCCGTCGTTCCTCTTCCCGGTACCGGGAGAGCGGCTGCCGTCGATGGCGGCGGAGTTGGACCTGCTGCGGGAGACAGAGGAGGACTTCTTCCGGCGTGAGTACGGCGCGGTCCTGCGTGTACCGGCCGAGGAGGCCCCTGAGCCGGCGGCGGTGCTGCCGCGGCTGGCGGAGGCGCTCCTCCGCTGCTACGAGCTGATGATCGCTCCGCACTGGGGCCGGATGTTCGCGGTGCTGGAGGCCGACATCGGCAGGCGAGCGCTGACCCTGGTGGACGGCGGGGTGCAGGCACTGTTTGGCGCGTTGCACCGGGATATCGCTTGGGACGGTGGCCAGCTGGTGGTGCACGGCCGACGGACCCCGCGCTCCGTCTACACGGTGGACACCGGCAGACATGGCCTGGTCGTGCTGCCCAGCGTCTTCAACTGGCCGAACGTGGGTGTCGACAAGTCCCCGGTCGCCGCCGCGTCGATCCGCTATCCGGTCACGGGCGTCGGACTCCTCTGGGAGCCGTCCCCGCCCCCACTGGCGGGCCTGGCCCCAGTGCTGGGCCACACGAGGACGGCGCTGCTGGCCGCTTTGGCCGAACCCTTGACGACCGCGGCCCTGGCCACACGCCTGGGCGTCACCCCCAGCGCGGTCTCGCAACACCTGCGCGCGCTACGAGGCGCCGGCCTGGTAGCGACACAACGCAATGGCCGCACCGCGCTCCACCTACGCACGGAACGAGCGACCCATCTGTTGGGCACCACCTCTCCGTAGCGCCGCTGGCAGAGTGCCCAAGCCTCAGTCATCCGACACCCCCCCAAGATTGAGGATCTCCAGACAAGAGATCACTACAAACCAGACGGCCCTCGACCGGCCGGTACGGCAGATCGTCCAGGCCGGCGGGCGCGTCCACCTCGGCAGGAGGCCGCACACGCACGGGCGCCGCGTGGTTGTGCTGGACGCCGACAACCGGGCCGTTGAAGTGTCCGCCGCGGAAATCGGGGACACGCATCAGGCAGTTCAGCACGGTCGCCCAGGACAACGTGTAGTGCAGGAAGGAGAGAAGACGAGCTCCGGCCGAACTCGCCAACGGCCCTGACCACCCGCCGCAGCGCCGGGGTGCGCCGTTGGTATCGCTCCGTCAGTCCCTCGACCTGCTCGACAGACGTCGTCTTCGGGCAGTCCGGCCACTCGCAGTACAGGCGCCGCACCGACAAATCGATCACCACAGGGCGGCCGCCCACTGCCTCGTCCGCAACGTGCCGCACATACCGGGAGTGCACCCGGTCCGACACCTGCCGGCACCCCGGACACATTTTGGGCGCGTCATCCCTGGTCAGAGCCGTAATACGCACTATGCCCCCGCTGGCCTCCACCTGTTCAACCTGTACCGAGGCCAGCTGCGGGAACAGCTCGCCAAGTACGACAGCACAACCCAAGCCTGCCGCCGACGCCCTCGCCGCATCACCGGATCCGGATCACCGGAAGGATCAACAGCTACGAAAATCTTGGAAGAGCCGACCGTCCTACGGTCCCCCCGTTGCGCTTGTCACGCCTGATGTGGCGGCAGTTGCCCCGTCTGCCGTACCGGATTCACCCGTTTGCCCTGGCCGGGGTGGTCGGTCGCCACGACCGGGTGAGGCTGAATGGGGTATGGCCCGACGAAAGGCGAGAATGTGATGAGAGCGCTACACGGCATACGTCCCCGCACTCGGCGGCTCCGTATCGCGGCCGCGGGATGTGCCGTCGTCGCCTTGTGCGGGGTCCCGGCCTCGTCGGCCGCGGCCGACGGCGACACGCGCAGCGGCAAGCCCACCGTCGTGCTGGTGCACGGCGCGTTCGCCGACGGATCCAGCTGGAACGGTGTGGTCACGCGGCTGCGGCAGGCGGGCTATCCGGTGATCGCTCCGGCCAATCCGCTGCGGGGGCTGGCCAGTGACGCCGAGTACATCCACAGCGTGCTGGAGAGCATCCAGGGGCCTGTCGTGCTCGTCGGCCACTCGTACGGCGGCGCCGTGATCAGCGAGGCCGCGGTCGGTGACCCCCAGGTCAAGGCTCTGGTCTACGTCGCTGCGTTCGCTCCCGCGGCGGGGGAGAGCGCTCTGGACCTCTCCAACAAGTTCCCCGGGAGCACGCTCGGCCCCACCCTGCGCAGCGTGTCGTTCCCGCTTCCGGGAGGTGGCACCGGGACCGACGAGTACATCAAGGTCGATAAGTTCCACGACCAGTTCGCCGCCGACGTGCCCATGTCGGTGACGGACCAGATGGCCGCCACCCAGCGTCCCGTGGCAGCCTCTGCCCTGCAGGAGAAGGCCACGAAGGCCGCCTGGAAGACCATCCCCTCCTGGGCCCTGATCACCACGGAGGACCGCAACATCCCGCCGGCCTCGCAACGCTTCATGGCCCAGCGCGCCCACGCGAATGCCGTCGAGATCAAGGCGTCGCACGCCGTCGCGGTGTCCCAGCCCGGCGCGGTCGCCCGACTGGTCGAACAGGCGGCCCGGGCGACCACCGGGACGGCCGCCTCTGCCGATTCCTCCGCCGACTCCTCCGCCCCGGGTCTGGCAAGCACCGGTTCCGGACGGCAGGTCCGGCAGGCCCTCGTCGGCGGCGGCGCGGCGGTCGGCTCGATGGCCGTAGGCTCCGCCCTCGTCGTTCTCGGCCGGCGACGCCGGTCGGACGCCGGCTGCGGCCACTGACGTGACAGCGGCCGTGCCTCACGGGACTCCCCGCGCGTCGGGCGACGCGCCGGGTTCGGCGGACTTCCTGAGTCCGCCGGACTCTCCCGCGTCCTCCTCGCGCAATTCACCGTCTCTCCGGACCGCTTCGCGAGTCTTCGGGATCTGACGGCGGGTGCACGACAGCAGACACACGTGCGGCCCCGGCCGGAAGGCCAAGGCCACGAAGCCAGCGCCGGAGCCGCAGACGTGCGTGTGGTCGTGAGCTGTCCCTTCCACAACCACACCCTCCACAACGGAGACAGAGCGCTCCGCATTCCCCCGCCACGGCTGGCTTTGTCCACTTCCAGAAGCAGCGTTTGTCCGCGGGTTCGGGCAGCAGTTGCGGATCTTGAGGCCCGTGAATGCTCACGAGAATCAGCAGCGTCGGCGGGGCGTCACTGCCCGGCGGGCGCTGGGCGGGTGAGCCCGGCTCCGACCCTGGCCAGCATCTGGCCGAGGAGGTGGAGAGCTCGTGCCCGTGTCAGCACTCCGCGCGCTCCTGAGGGCTGATCCAGGCCGGCCGGCATGGTGGCGGCGTGGCGAAGCCCCTCGTCGTCGGTGTGGTGATCTCACTCAACACGCCGACAGTCGGGGGGCTTCGTCGGTACGTGTTCCCGGTCCGCCTTCGGCACGTCCTGGAGGTCGATCACGGTCGGCCGGTCAGGGGCGGGCGGACTTCCTGCATGCGAGCGCCGTCAACCGTGGAGAGCGCCGTACGGAAGATCTCGTGCGGACGTGTCCGCGGTGAAGTCGCGCATGATCAGGTCCGGTGAGAGCGGCGCGGTCCTGTCCGCGATCGTCGTCCGCTTCTTCTTGGAAGAAGCCGTACCCGCACGACGTCCATCGAGCAAGTGCCAGGGCTCTCCGCGCGCTACCGCCGTTCCAGTACCGGGCCGGCCAGCCGGCCACGGCCGATCGCGATCCAGGTCGGCGCCGTCCCGCCGCCCGGCTGTGCCGACGCATGCGGCCCGCCGGGGGCCGGACGCGGCTGCTCAGCCGCTCGGGCTCGGCATCCCGGTCAGGCCGACTCGCGCACGACCAGCTCGGTCGGCAGGATCACTTCCCGATGGCCCTTCCCTCGTCGATCGATCTCGTCCAGTAGAAGGCCTGCCATGGTGTGGCCCATCTCCTCGATCGGCTGACGGACGCTGGTGAGCGGAGGATCGGTGTGCCGGGCCACGATCGAGTCGTCGAAGCCGACGACCGCGACGTCGTCGGGTACCCGCCGTCCGTGGGCGCGCAGTTCGAGCACGGCTCCCGAGGCTGTCACGTCGGAAGCGGCGAAGACCGCGTCGAGGTGGGGATGGCGCTGGAGGAGACCGCGCATAGCCGCGCGCCCGCCCTCTTCGGTGAAGTCGCCGTACGCGATGAGGTCCTCATCCACGGTGACGCCTGCGCTGTCCAGCGCTTCGCGGTAGCCGTCGAGGCGGGCGCGGGCGACGTCCATGTCCAGAGGCCCGGTGATGGTGGCGATGGTGCGGCGGCCCTTGTCCAGAAGGTGGCGGACCGCGAGCCGGGCTCCGCCGCTGTTGTCGGCGCGGACGTGTCCGACATGCTCGATGTCGTTGCGCCGACCGGCCAGCACGGTCGGTACGGAGAGGTCTTCGAGCAGGTCGGGAAGCGTGTCGCCGGAATGGACCGCGACCATCAGGACGCCGTCCACGCGGTGTGAGGTCAGGTACGACGCGAGCTTTGCGTGGTCTTCGTCCTCACGTACCAGTACCAGCAGCAGCTGCATGCCGGCGGCGGTGAGCCTGGCTGAGACGCCCCGGATGATCGCCGAGAAGTACGGCTCGGAGAACAGGCGGGTCTCCGCCTCGGGCACGACCAGGGCGACCGAGTCGGTGCGTCGGGTGACCAGTGAGCGGGCCGCGAGGTTGGGGACATAGCCGAGCTCGGCTATCGCCCTCTCGACGACGGTGCGCGAGTGATCGCTGACATTGGGCGAGCCGTTGATGACCCGTGAAACCGTGCCCCGTCCGACGCCGGCCCGTGCCGCGACTTCCGTCAGCGTCGGACGCCGCCCGGCGGCGGCTCGGGACGGAGATTCGGCAGCGGGCATCGTTCACCTTCCGGATGCTAATGGATGACGATTCATTGTGGCGCAACAATTTAGCAACGCCGTTGACTAATCCGTCGGGCGCGGGCTCCAGCCGCGATGCCACGCCTCTGAACTGCGTAAATACTCCACATGGACAGCAGATGCCCGCCGGGTGACGGGCCTTGCCGGGGCAGCTGGGCGTGGCCTCGGACACATTGAGGCAACGGCGGAGACTTCAAGTCTTGACATCTGAGCGTAACGGAGGGAAGTCTTCCGCCAGGCCGCATGGGAGCGGTTCCACGCTTCGCCGGAACTCTTCCCCGGCGACTCAAGAGCATCAACGGCCTTTCCCTCCGCGTCGTGCGGCACGTCTGCGGCCGACACGTTCTCCCCGCACGCCTCGTGCTGGACAGAGCGCTGTCCGCCTGCCCGCACCCGGAGGGCAGTCCGGGTCGCAAACCATGGCGACCTGCTGCCCGAGGCCTGTACAAACTGGGACAAGGAGTAGTGGAATGCGCATCACCAGCACTGCTGACGGCCGCGGCCGCATAACCGCCCCGCTGGCCATCACGGTCCTGGCCACCTCGGCCCTGTTGCTCACGGCCTGCGGCAACGGCGGTGGCAGCTCGAACGCCTCGGGCAGCGACGGGAAGATCACCCTCACGGTGGCCGACTACGGGCAGTTCGGCTACAAGGAGGCCGGCCTGTTCGCCAAGTACCACGAACTCCACCCGAACATCACGGTGAAGGAAGAAGTCACTGCCAACGAGCAGGACTACTACCCCAAGCTCCTTCAGCAGTTGAACACGGGCAGCGGTCTCGCGGACGTGACCGGTATCGAGGTCGGCCGCATCAAGGAGGTCGTCGACACCCAGGCGGGCAAGTTCGCCGACCTGAGCAAGACGATCAATGTCGCCGACTGGGTGCCGTGGAAGGAGAAGCAGGCCACGGCCAAGGACGGCACGGTCATCGGCGCCGGCACCGACATCGGCCCCATGTCGCTGTGCTACCGCAAGGACCTGTTCCAGAAGGCAGGACTGCCCACGGAACGTGACGCTGTAGCCAAGGCTGTCGCCGGCGGCTGGGAGGACTACCTCAAGCTCGGCGAGAAGTACAAGAAGAGTGCCCCTTCGGACACCTACTTCATGGACTCCGCGAGTGCCATGTTCAACGCAGTCGTCAGTTCCGGCTCGCAGCAGTATTACGACGCCAAGGGCGACGCGATCTACAAGAACAGCCCCGCGGTGAAGCAGGGCTGGGACCTGGCCGCCGAGGCGGCGTCGAAGAAGCTGACCCAGGGCCTGCCCCAGTTCACCGACGCCTGGACGGCGGCACTGCGCAAGGGCACCGTCGCCACCGTGGCGTGCCCGGCGTGGATGGCCGGCCAGATCTCCACCAACTCCGGTGACGCCTACAAGGGCAAGTGGGACATCGCCCACGCGCCGGGGTCGACCGCGGCCAACTGGGGAGGCTCGTTCCTGTCCGTCCCCAAGAACGGCCAGCACGTCAAGGAGGCCGCCGACCTCGTCAAGTGGCTGACGGCGCCCGAGCAGCAGGCGGCCGTCTTCAAGGCGATCGGTGTCTTCCCGTCCAACCAGGGTGCCTACCAGCTCACCGACGTGAAGGACGCGAAGCTTCCGTACTTCAACGACGCCCCGATCGGCCAGATCTACGCCGAGGAGGCCAAGGCCATCCCTCAGGCCGTGCTGGGCGCGAAGGACGGCGTGATCAAGGACACGATCTCCACGCAGATCAACAACATGGAGCAGCGCGGCACCAAGTCCGCCGACGCGTGGAAGGCCGCGACCGAGACGATCGACAAGGCCATCGGCTGACCCTCGCCGCGGCCCCGGTGCCCCGGGCCGGCCGCAGACGGGAGACCGTCCACGGCCGGCCCGACACCGGTCATCTCTGAGACGGCGTCAGGCGCTCCGCGCATCCGACGCCAGGCGCTGACGGTTGGTTCCGGCCCGTGTCCGGCCCGCATCCGAGTGAGCGGCCGGGCCGCGCAGCCCGGCGCCGGCCGCAGGCCACCCCGCGCCGCGGACCGCGAGGTCCGCAGCACGGGCCCGATCGTCCGACGACTCCACACAGCAGGTGCCCGGGCCGACCGCCCGCCCGTGCTCCGCACTTGGCTTAACCTCCAGGGAAGGACTCCCCCTGTGGCAACAACGCCCTCCTCACCGGGTGTCTACGCCTCCGCAACCGGTGGCTCCGGCTCGACACCGACGGGACAGGGTCGCTCGGCCTGGCGTTCCCGGTTGTGGCGCTTCGACGACATGGCATCGCCGTACGCGTACATCGCCCCCTTCTTCCTCATCTTCGGCGCCTTCGGGCTCTATCCACTCCTCTACACGGGCTGGATCGCCCTGCACCGGGTGGAGATGACAGGCCTCGACCAGTCCGAGTGGGTGGGTTGGGAGAACTTCTCGAAGATCCTCCAGGACTCCGAGTTCTGGACGGCCGTCTTCAACACGTTCGTGATCGGTGTGATCTCGACCGTGCCGCAGCTGCTGGTGGCCCTGGGGCTGGCGCATCTGCTCAACTACAAGCTGCGCGCCAGCACGTTCTGGCGAACGCTGATCCTCACCCCGTACGCCACCTCGGTGGCGACCGCAGCTCTGGTGTTCGCCCTGGTCTTCCGGGCCGACGGCGGCCTGCTGAACTGGGTGCTGCACTTCGTCGGCTTCGGCAACACCGACTGGGGCAACGGGGAATGGACGTCGAAGATCGCCATCTCGGTGATCGTGATCTGGCGGTGGACCGGATACAACGCGCTCATCTACCTGGCAGCCATGCAGTCCGTGCCGACCGAGTTGTACGAGGCGGCCTCGATCGACGGAGCGACGCGGTGGCAGCAGTTCCGCAAGGTGACCATTCCCTCGCTGCGGCCCACGATCCTGTTCACCATCGTCATCTCCACCATCGGGTCCATGCAGCTGTTCGGTGAACCGCTGCTGCTGCAGGGCGGAACGCTCGGCTCCATCGGAGGCAGCGAGCACCAGTACGAGACGTTGAGCATCTACCTCTACAACTACGGCTGGAAGCTCGGGCACCTGGGTCCGGCCGCAGCCGTGGCCTGGACGATGCTCGCGCTGCTACTGCTCATCGCCTTGATCAACTGGATCATCGGCCGGTTCATGCGCAAGAGCGCGGTCTGATGGGAGTGAATTCGATGACCACGACAAGTCTCACCAGCGACCTCGGCCTTGCACCGTCCTCCTCGCCCACACACGGCGGCACGGGACGCGGCCGTCGTCTCAGGCTCGGCGCCGGCCAGCATCTCAAGGGCGGTCCTTTCACCTACGTCTCTCTGATCATCGTGGGTCTGGGATCGGTGCTCCCGCTGTACTGGACCCTGGTCGCCGCCTCGCACGACCAGCAAAGAGTCCTCGACAACCCACCCCCGCTCGTCCCGGGCGGCCGTCTGTGGAGCAACCTCCAGGCGGCGTGGGAACAGGCGCACCTGGGCAAGGCCATCGTCAACACCGCCGTCGTGGCGGGCTGCATCACCGTCGCGACGCTGTTCTTCTGCACGCTCGCCGGCTACGCCTTCGCCAAGATGCGCTTCAGGGGACGCGGTTTCCTGATGACCGCGGTCATCGCGACCCTGACCATCCCGCCGCAGCTCAGCGTGGTACCGCTGTTCATGATGATGTCGAACATCGGCTGGGGCGGAAGGCTGGAGTCGGTGATCTTCCCGACGCTCGTCGGGGCCTTCGGCGTCTTCTTCATGCGCCAGTACCTGCTGGAAGCCCTGCCCTACGAGCTCATCGAAGCGGCCAAGGTGGACGGCGCCAACAACTTCCGCATCGTGTGGAGCGTCGTCCTGCCGGTGGCCCGGCCCGCGATGATGGTGCTGGGCATGCTCACCTTCGTGCAGGCATGGAACGACTTCTTCTGGCCCTTCCTCGCCCTCAACCAGGAGAACCCCACCATCCAGGTGGCGCTCGGCCAGCTCAGTGCCTCGTACACCCCCGACCAGAGCATCGTCATGGCTGGCGCGCTGATCAGCACGCTGCCGCTGCTCCTGGTCTTCGTGATCTTCGGCAAGCAGATCGTCGGGGGCATCATGGCCGGCGCCGTCAAGGGCTGACACCGGGGCCATCGACCGAACCCTCGGTCCACCATCCGTACCTTTTTTGGAGCCGTTCACCATGACCGCCGTACAGCCCGAGACCCACACCGACCCGGCTTCGGTCACCGCTTTCCCCACGGACTTCGTCTGGGGCGCGGCCACAGCCGCCTACCAGGTGGAGGGTGCCGCCGCCGTGGACGGGCGCACCCCGTCGATCTGGGACACCTTCAGCCACACCCCCGGAAAGGTCCGCAACGGGGACACCGGTGACATCGCCGCCGACCATTACCACCTGTACCGCGACGACGTCGCCCTGATGAAGGACCTCGGTCTCAAGGCATACCGGTTCTCCATCTCCTGGTCGCGGGTCCAGCCCACCGGACGCGGCCCCGCCGTCGAGCGCGGTCTGGACTTCTACCGCCGTCTCACCGACGAGCTGCTGGAGGCGGGGATCACCCCCGTCGCCACCCTCTACCACTGGGACCTGCCCCAGGAGCTCGAGGACGCGGGCGGGTGGCCGCACCGCGAGACCGCGCAGCGCTTCGCCGACTACGCCGACATCATGGCCCACGCCCTGGGCGACCGCGTCGGCGTGTGGACCACCCTGAACGAGCCGTGGTGCTCGGCCTTCCTCGGCTACGGATCCGGCGTGCACGCCCCGGGGCGCACCGAACCGGCAGCCACCCTGCGCGCGGCCCACCACCTCAACCTGGGCCACGGCCTGGCGATCGGCGCACTGCGTGCGGCGCTCCCGTCGTCCGCGCAGACCTCCATCACCCTCAACCTGCACCAGGTGCGACCGCTCACCTCGAGCGCGCAGGACGCCGATGCCGCGCGTCGCATCGATGCCGTGGGCAACAGGGTCTTCACCGGTCCGATCCTCGACGGCGCCTACCCCGCCGACCTCCTCCAGGACACCGCGCACATCGTCGACTGGAACGAGCTGGTCCACGACGGCGACCTGGCGGAGATCTCCCGCCCCATCGACGTGCTGGGCGTCAACTACTACTCGCCCACCGTGGTCTCCCACCCCGCCGAAGGTGCCGGCACCACCAAGAACGACGGCCACGGCGCGAGCGACCACTCGCCGTGGACGGGTTCGGACCACGTGGCCTTCCACCTCGCCAACGACAACCTCACCGCCATGAACTGGGCCATCGACCCGAGCGGTCTGCACACACTGCTGACGGACCTCGCGGCCTCCCACCCCCGGCTGCCCCTGATGGTCACCGAGAACGGCGCCGCCTTCGACGACTACGTCTCGCCCGAGGGCAAGGTCAACGACCCGCAGCGCGTCGCCTACCTCCACGCCCATCTGGACGCGGTGCGCCGGGCCATCGCCGACGGCGCCGATGTCCGCGGCTACTTCCTGTGGTCGCTGCTGGACAACTTCGAATGGTCCTACGGCTACTCGAAGCGCTTCGGCGCCGTCTACGTCGACTACCTGACGCAGCGCCGCATCCCCAAGGCCAGCGCCCACTGGTACTCGGACGTGATCCGCAACAACGCACTGCCGGACGCAGTCTGACAACGCCCGGGGCCTGGCTCCGATCCGGCACCAGGCCCCGGCGACAGACCTGGACCCGTCCCCGGCGTCCGCCGCCAACGGGTTCTTCACAGCACCGCCGCGTTCGCTTTCGAGCCCCTTGACGAAGGCGTGGAGGCTGGGCCGCTCGCCCTGGCCGCCCTCGCGGCCGACGACCTGCGGGTGCGCCGCCGGCTCGACACCGCCCGCCGCGACCCCCTGACCGGACTGCCCGGCCGCGACGCCCTCATGGCCCGCACCGACCGGCTCGCCCGCACCCGCCGCGAGCAGCTGCACGTCCTGGTCGCCGACGCCGACGGACTGAAGAGGGTCAACGACACCCTCGGGCACGCCGCCGGCGACACCCTCATTGCCGCCATCGGCCACCGCCTTGGGGCATGGGCCACCGCCCGCAGTGGACTCGCCGCACGCCTCGGAGGCGACGAATTCGGCGCCGTCCTGCTGCTGCCCCCGGCCGAGACCACCCAGGAGCTCGCCGGGCTACACGAGCTGCTGGAACAGCCCGCCGACCACGACGGGTAGACCCTGCGCCCGGCCGTGTCCATCGGCACCGCACGCGCCGCCGACCTGCCCGACACAGCCGGACCCGCCCGGCTTCTGCGTGGCGCGGACATGGCCATGTACCGCGTCAAGACCCGCGAGCAGCAGCCCGGTTACCTGGCCACCCGTCACGACGCTTACACGCCCTCGGTCCACGGGCGCCGCCCCGGACGGCCCGGCACCCACCTGCCCCTCGCATGACCAGCCGGGCCCGCAAGAAGCCGTTATGGGAGCCGGGCGAGATCCCGGCAGCCGGCGCTCTCATGGACTGGCGCGACGGCCGCCACTTCGACCACCGGCAAGACCGACCATGCGCGCTCTGCGCCAGGCCTACGCCGATGCGCTCCCACCGCGGCGAGCCCGCCCACAAAGCCTGCGCGGAGAACTGGATCACCGCCCACCCGACCGAGGCCCGCCTCGGACGGTTCGCCCCCGACATCCAGCCCAAGCGCGACAGCAACGACGACCATGCCTGACACCCGGACTGGAGACCCTATGAGCCCCGCCGGCCACCACGCTCCGAGCATCCCGTTCCCTGTGCCTCCGACCCGGACCGCGTGCCAACAAGGGCCGCGTACGTTCGACGTCGACCGGGGCGAGGGGGATGCTGTCCGGGGCGTACCAGGCCAGGGTACGCAGCAGGTCCACGGCCTGAGGCTGGAGGGCCGTGATGCGGTCGAGGGTGATGGTCCAGACCCGGGCGATGGTGCGCTCGGCGGGGGTGGTGACCGCGCCCGCGCGGTACATGCCCGCTGGGTATTCGGCGAGCAGGGCGAGGTAGGCGCGAGGGCTGGTGAACAGGTTTTGTGAGAGGTAGGCAGCAACCTGTTCGACGGCCAGGGGCAGGTGACCTAGTTCTTCGCAGAGTTCGGCTGCGCCGTCGAGGTCGCGGGGGCCGGCTGCGGTGATGGTGCGGGTGAGTAGGGCGAGGGATTCGGCCGGGTCGAGGGTGTCGAGGCGGATGAGGGTATTGCCGTCGGTCCATGCGGTGGCGAGACGGCTGGTGATCAGGAACCGGCCGTTTCGGGCCCGGGCGATCAGCGGGGCGATGTCGGCGGGGTCGTTGACGTTGTCCAGGATGATCAGCCAGCCGGTGTGACTGGCCAGCCACTGCAGACCGTACTCGGCTAGGGCCTCGGCGGTCAGTGTCCGGTCCAGGTCGGGTTGCAGCGCGGTGGCCAGGCCGGCCAAGCCCTGCTGGATACCGGCGGGAGTGTCGGCGGTGATCCACCGGACCGGGGCCCGGCCGTGGGAGCGGGTGGCCGCCCAGTGCGCGGCCAGGGTGCTCTTGCCGATCCCTCCCAGCCCGTGCACCGCCTGCACCAGCACTACCCCGGGAACATTCAAAGCGGCGTCCAGACAGTCCATCTCTTCGCTGCGACCGACGAAGTACCCCGGCCGGTACGGCAGATCGTCCAGGCCAACGGGCGCGTCCACCTCGGCGGGCGGCCGCACAGGCGCGGCCTGCTGGCTGCGCTGGACGCCGACAACCGGGCCGTGGAAGTGGCCGCCGCGGAAATCGATGTGGTCCCCGCGCCCGCCCTCAACCTCTTCCCGATCCATTCCTCTCACCACTGCATCCCCCACGACATAGCCGAGCCCAACGCCTCGACCGTAGTAGGGCGAACACATACCCCACGCCGAATGCGCTGATATCAGGCAGACTCCCGGCAGGTCGGCGTCAGGCCGTTCCAGACCCTCGTGCTGAATTCCGCGAAGAAGACAGACATACCGGCGTCGCGGGGAGAGCGGTTGGCGGTGCGGTTCTGCCCCAGATCCAACTCCCGCCCAGGGGCACGGTGATCAGCGCCGATTCATCTCACTGTACGGACGTACGTCCATCACGTTCCTCCCCGGGGCCGGACGCTGCATCGGCGGGCGCCGCCATCTTCGCCAGCACGTCGGGGCTGTAGGCCCGCATCGCCTGCTGCACCGCGAACTCCGCGAGGTAGCGGCGGAAGCTGTCCTCAGGCTCGTCGGCCAGATTGAGCATATGGCGGTTCGCGATCACGGCCGGGTTGTCCAGCCGCTCCGCCGCCGCTTCGACGGCGAGGTCCATCCCGGTGGGGTCGACCACGTCGTCGAACAGCAGCCGCGCGTCCGGCTCCTCCGCCCGGATCGCGCGTCCGCCCAGGATGACCTGGCGGGCAGGACGTGCGCCGAGGTAACGGGTCAGTCGCAGGTTGGCCACGCCCGGCACGATGCCCTCGTTGGCCGCGGGCAGGCTGAAATAGGCGTCGGCGGCGGCGACGACCTGGTCACAGGCCAGCAGGATCTGGGCGCCGCCGCCGATGGCGAATGTGTCCACGGCCGCGAGCCAGGGCTTTTGCACGGGGCTTGCGGGCCACATCGCGTCCGTGGCCGCGAGCCCGCGCATGAGCTTGCTGATGTAGCCGAGTCCCCTGGTGAGCAGAAAGTCGACGAACGAGATGGCGCCTGCCTTGAACGCCTTGAGATTGATGCCGGCGCTGAACACGCGGCGTCCGGCGTAGCGTGGATGGGTCATCACACCGCCTCTGAGCACACCGACCCGTACCTGTGGGTCGAGCAGGACCAGGTCGACGAGTGTCTCCATGTCCGCGACGTGCTGATTGTCCTCGGCGTTGAGGCAGTGACCGTTGGTGATGGTCACGTGTCCGGCCGCGGCACGCCGTTCGAGGCGAGCCGCGTCGAGCACGATCTCGCCCGTACGCCGGAACTCTGCGAGCAGTTCGAGCGCGCGGGGAGTCGGCAGGCGCATGGACTCCATGAGATGGATGCCTGCCCGCGGTGCCGCCAGCAGGGCGCCGAACAGGATGCCCTGGTCGATCTCGCGGCCCTCCTTGTCCGGCTGGGCCAGCCGAGCCTCCTGCGCGAGCTGTTCCGGTGAGGGCACCAGGCCGGGAAAGGCCTCGGCAGCCGATCGTGCCAGCTCGGCCAGTCGCGGCCGCGACGTGCGGTTGTCCGTCAGGACGTCGTACACGCGCTCGGCGTGCCGGCTCAGGAATTCCGTGCGCAGCCGACGGGTGGTCGCGTGCAGTGCGGCCGCCCGCTGTTCCTGCCCGGCATCCCGCAGGGGCCGGATCGGCAGAGCCGCCAGCTGACGCTCGGTGTCGGTCAGACGGTGGGCGGCAACGTGCCGGTCGGTCTCGAACGTGTCGGACCATGCCGCAGCGGGGTTCATGAGCGGTTTCTCCGTTCTGGAGGAATGAGTTCGGTGTCTGCGGGCGGTCCCGGAGCCGGGAGACGTCGACGGGCCGCAAGGAATTCCCCACCCGGTCGGCGCGCCCGTCCGACAGTCGGCGCCGACGGGCAGGCCTGGCAGGTCAAGCGGTGGACGCTTCGAGATCGGCCGACCGCCTGCCGTCCAGGGGCGCCGCTCGGCCGCCGCAGGGCGGGTGGACATCCGAGTGCCTTGTTCCGCGAACTCTGCCGCGAGGACGCCAGCGCCGGTTCGGGCGGCCGGAGTGGCTGCCATGGTGGGGGCGGCACCACGGTGACGCGCCTCGCCTCCGGTCTCGCCCAACGCGTCGATCAGCGCTCCGGCCACGCCGAGGTGACACCCTCACCGGGCCGTCGCAGTGTCTCCCTGCTCGTGCCGGTACCGCAGGCCACGAGCACTGCGACAGCAGCGTCGGTGGCAGAGCTTCGCAGCAGTGACGCCCACGGTTCGCCCGACAGGGCGTTCCTGAAACGACCCGTCGCCGTCCAGGAGTGCCACGTCCACATGGGACACCGGAAAGTTGCCCTCCTGGGACAGCTCCTTCAGCAGCTCCATGGCCAGTCGGATCCTGCCGATCGCCGGGCTCCCCGATGACGGTCAGCGATCGGGTGGTCGCGGCCTGCGCGCTCACCTGCGGCGGGCGTCCGCGCGGCCGTGCAGCGTGGTCATGTGCGCTCAGGGACAGACCCGCGTGCCGTGCCGGTCCGCTGGGCACTGCAGTCGCGGCAAAGGCTACGGCGCCCTTTCCCCGGTATGTTCCGGCCGACGCGAGCCTGTGCCGATGGCTACTCGCCCATGGCTTCCACGAGGCTCTTGGGGCGCATGTCGGTCCAGTTCCGCTCGACGAAGTCCAGGCAGGCCTCGCGGCTGTCCTGTCCGTACACCACCTCCCAGCCGGCTGGAAGCTCGCAGAAGTGCGGCCACAGCGAGTGCTGGCCCTCAGGGTTGGCCAACACCATGAACTCGCCGTCGGAGTCGTCGAAGGGGTTCATGGCGATTCTCTCCTCGGGGTCGGGGGGACAGGACCAGTCTCCGCACGCGGTGCGGCGCTCGCTTCGGTGATGACCGCCGTTACGGTCAGGATGCGGTCCAGTTCGGCTCGCGCTTCTCCACGAACGACAGTGGGCCCTCGACCGCGTCATGGCTGTGCATCCTTCGTTCCTCCCAGGGGCCAACCCCAAGAACCCCGTCCTGACAGCGTCGGCCGCAGCCTCGATCGTCGAGGCATGCGTACGCACAGGCATCGCTGGGCTATTACGGCGTAATAGCCCAGCGGCCTCCGTTCGAGGTGTGCTGAGGCCGGACGATCTTCATCCCGGCTCAGCCCAGATCGGCCTGGGCGGCGGTGGTGAACTCCTGCCGCTCGGCGATGCAGTCGTCCAGCGCCCTGCGGTAAGCGGCCCTCAGGGAGGGGTCATTGAAAGGACACCCGTTCTTCCAGGGACTGGCGGTGCGGTAGAACCGCACGATGGCGCTCCACAGGGTTTCGTCCTGCTCGACGACCGCCCGGCAAGCCGAGCACAGGCGGAGGCCGGCGTGCCGCCGCAGCTGCCCGCACTCGCGGCGGATTCTCGGCGGGTTCTTCCCCTGCCGGGGCGTGGACAGTGACCGCACCAGCCGGTCGCCTCGCGCAGATAGCCGGGCCTTTGGCAGCGCGGACACGTCCGCTGTCCGGCCAGCTGGCCGACCCTGTGTCGGCAGTCCCGGCACAGCTGGTTCTGTGGTGAGCGGACCGGATGACCGCACTCCGTGCAGACGAGCGAGCAGATGGCGCACCGGCCGGTGTCGTCTTGCAGCACTCGGTCGCGACCGCAGGAGGGACAAGGGGCCCTGGCGGCCTGCTCCTCCATGCGGCGCCAGCACAGGCAGCAGTGCTGGCGGTAATGATGTCCGACCGGCCTGCCGCGGGTGACGCAGGCCCGTTGCTCCGTGTCCATCGTGACCTGCCGTCACAGGGGCGGCATCGACCGGCCCCGAGCGGAGGCAGCCTGCGGGAGGTCGGCGACCGGGCGAGAGGGGGCGATCGGTCGTGCGACAGGGGTGGTGTCGACGTCGATCAGGTCGTTGGGGGTGCATTCCAGCGTGGTGCACAACGCGGCCGGCGTGGTCATTTTCACCTGCGAGGGCTCCTTGGCGAACAGTGGGGACACCGAGGCCGAGGACAGTTCCAGGTCGAACCGGTGAAGCATCGCGTCAACCAGTTCGACAGGCGCGTTCGTTTCATGTGGCTCGCTCAATCCCGCTGGCCACCAGGATAGTGGCCGGACCATGACGTGGAGTCGTATCCGCCGATGGCCATCTCGCGGAAGGTGAGTCGTTCTGGCGAAGCGCGCGGTCGAGGGCCGTGTATGTCGTGGCGGGACGGGCGGCGGCCGGTGATCAGGTCGGACCGGGGGGAGTATGCCCCTGGACGCAGCGCACGGGGGGACGTGGCGTCCAGGGAGACTGCTACTCAACGTACCGGGCCAACTAGCGTCTTATCGCATATATCGGGGAATCGGATCGTGAGTCGGGACAGGGCGTACCCGGCCTGGGCGCAGAGCGGGACACTGAGGAGACGGGGATGCCGGATCAGCCGGCCGCCGCCGTGTGCAGTGGGTGCGGTTCCTGGCTGGGTCGGTCGGGCACAGCGGGACGTGTTCGGCCCACAGGATCCATAGGCGCACGGGTGTCCACGCGGTGAGCCCATCGACCAGCTCATCCGCGTCGTCGGTGACCTTGACCGATATCGTCCCGCACTCTGGAGCGCCGGTGGCGGCCGCGTTGACAGTCCGAACACGGCGCGGTCCCTGCGGCCTGGAGCGCCTGCCCGCCCACGGTCGACGTGACACTGACGGCCTGCGTGACGCTCCCCTGCGTACGTCGCAGACCAACTCGGCATGCCGTGGGATGTGCTGACCCTCGACGGCACCGGCTTCGTGCTGGAGCAGCGGAAACTTGGCCGATCGGCCTGCAGAAAAGGTGAATTGGCCCGCGGCATGACGCTGCGCACTCTGGTCCGCCTGCTCCCCATCGTCTGGGGGACCGCGGTCTTCGCTGCGGAACAAAACTCGCGCGGCACGGAGAAGCCCGACGCGGAGAACAGCTGGCACAATTCGTCGAAATATTTCGAAACTGACGATGCCTCTGCTTATGCGTGCCAAGGGTGTTGATTGGAATCGCGGATGTTACATCCCGGCAACGAGGCCTTCTTAGTGTGCCCTTCACCGTAGTTGACCAACGAATTCTACGGACCCCGATCGGCAAAACGCGTTGCCTTTCCATGATGCCTCAAAGGTGATTCAGATTCAGATAATCCCCGGCTCCGGAGATAATGTGCGGAGTTTTGATTCACGAAGATCGGCCGTGGCCTCACTCGCTGTCGCGACCGCCGTCGTTGCCACTCTGGTGGTCGCCTCAGGAACCCAAAGCGCTCACCCCTCCCAACTGGCCGCCGCCGCAACGTCCTTGGCCGAGGCGAAGCATCGTGTACCGACGACCGTGACGCTGATCACCGGCGACAAGGTGACGGTCACCCCAGGACCAGCCGGAGCGTCGCCGACGGTGGACGTGGAACGCGCGCCGGGCGCCACAGGCTCGATACGCGTCACCACTGAGGGCCGCGACACCTACGTGTACCCCGACGAGGCGATGCCGTACATCGCCGACGGCCGGCTCGACAGGCAGCTGTTCGACGTCACCGAGCTGATCTCCCAGGGCTACGACGACGAGCATGCGAGTTCGCTGCCTCTGATCGTCACTCACGAGAAGAGTGCGGCCACGCTCAGGCCCGCCGTCGTGAACGGCTCGTCCACCCCGCATCCCAACGTCGCACTGCCCGGCTCCGAGACCGTACTGAGCCTTCCCGTGATCCACGGTGAGGCGGTCCGTACCCGGCGGTCGAAGTCCGCCTCCTTCTGGTCGGCCCTCATCGGCGGCCGGCCGGCGGCTCGGAACGACGACACGTCCCGTGCCGCGCCGGCGCTCCCCTTCACCGCCGGCGTGGACAAGGTGTGGCTCGACGGCAAGTCGAAGGGCACCCTTACCGACAGCACGGCGCAGATCGGTGCTCCCGCTGCCTGGGCAAGCGGGGGTACGGGCGCCGGAGTCCGGGTCGCCATCCTTGACACCGGAGTGGACACCACCCATCCGGATCTCAAGGACCGCATCGTGGAGTCCAAGAGCTTCGTCCCCGGCGAGGACATCCTCGACCGGTTCGGGCACGGGACACACACCGCCTCCACCATCGCGGGTACGGGCGCCGCCTCGGGCGGGAAGGAGAAGGGAGTCGCTCCCGGGGCCGACCTGCTGGTGGGGAAGGTCCTCAGCAACCAGAACTCCGGCCAGGACTCCTGGATCATCAGCGGCATGGAGTGGGCGGCCCGGACCGAGCACGCCAAGGTGATCAGCATGAGCCTCGGCAGTTCGGTCCGGAACAGCCAGGACAATCCGCTGAGCCAGGCAGTCAACCAGCTCACCGCCGAGACGGGCGCGCTCTTCGTCATCGCCGCGGGCAACGATGGGAATCAGGGCCCCTACACCCTCGGCGCGCCGGGGACCGCGGAAGCCGCGCTCACCGTCGGGGCGGTGGACGGCTCCGACCACCTCGCCTCGTTCTCCAGCGTCGGTCCGCGGGCGGGTGACGACGGTCTCAAGCCGGACGTCACCGCTCCCGGTGTCGACGTACTGGCGGCGCGCTCGCAGTACATGAGCGACGGGGAAGGCTACTACCGCGTGGACAGCGGTACCTCCATGGCGACACCCCACGTGGCGGGTGCGGCCGTCCTGCTGGCCCAGAGACACCCGGACTGGACCGCTCAGCAGCTGAAGGACGCTCTGATGAGCACCAGCAATCCGACCCCGGACTACACCCCCTACCAGGCGGGCGCCGGCCGGGTGAACGTGGCCAGTGCGTACTACGCGAAGGTGTTCGCGACCGGATCGGTCGACGCGGGGCTCGTCACGTGGTCGCCCACGACGCAACGGCAGCCGATACGGCGGCAGATCACGTACACCAACACCACGGACACCCCGGTCGTCCTGCACCTGTCCGTCGACCCGGGCGGCTCGCCCGCGAAGGCATTCACCCTCGGCACCGACCACCTCACCGTACCCGCGAACGGAACCGCGCAGGCCGACTTGGTGGCGGACCCGGGGGAGCTCGCTGCGGGCCAGTACTCCGCACAGGTCACGGCCGGTTTCGACGGAGGCCAGATACACACGGCCGCGGGGTTCTCCGTCGAGTCGGAGAAATACGCGCTCACGATCCACCTCAAGGATCGTGCCGGCCGGCCCATGACGGGGTACGTCGACATCAGGAGTTCCGACGGGAACGACGTGTTCGTGGACGTCCCCTCGGACGGAACGGCCACCCGCCGGCTGGCTCCCGGCTCCTACATGCTCTACTCCTTCGCCGACGTGGAAGGTCTGCATGGCCCCCACTCCCTGGGCTACGCGGTGCTGACCGCGCCCGAAGTCGAGCTGGCGGCCGACCGGACCGTGGAACTCGATGCCTCGAGGGCACGCCAGGTGAAGGTTGCGACACCCAAGCCGACCAGCGTCGTGAGCAGCCGGATCGACCTCTACCGCAACTGGACGTCGACCGAGCCCACACCCGACTGGGGGGCCCTGTTCGACGTCGAGTTCCCCTCCGCCCAATACGACAGCCTGTGGGCCGTGCCGACCAAGGGCAAGGTGAGGAAGGGCAGTTTCGTCTTCAGCACCAGGATTCGCGCGGAGCAGACGCCGCTGGCGGTCACCTACGGCGGTCACCGCCTGGACGACGTACTCGCGCAGCCTGGTTCCAAGGCGCTGCCGGACGGCACCACCCACCTGGGTACCGTCTTCGCCGGTACCGGCTCAGCCGCCGAGTACGCCCGCGTCTCCGCCCGTGGCAAGGCCGTGGTGGTGCGCAGCAGCGACACCGTGGCTCCCATGGATCAGGCGGCGGCGGCGAAGGCGGCCGGCGCGGCCGTGCTCCTGGTGGTCAACGAAGGTCTCGGCCGGAAGAGTGACTGGTACGGCGACCCCGACATGGTGACCACCGGGTCGCTTCCGGTCGCTTCGCTGGCCCTGGACGAGGGCGAGGCACTGGTCAAGAAGCTCGCCGCGGCGGGCCACGACGGGGTACGGCTGGCGGTCGAGGCCCACCCCTCGGCCAAGTACCTGTACGACCTGGCCGACTATCACGTCGGCGGAATCCCCGATGACCCCTCGGCGAACACGGACCCTCGCAAGCTCGCCCGGATCGACCTCGCCTTCGCTTCGCCCGCGGGCACGCAGGCCGTCGAGAAGCGGGTGGACTTCCCTCCGTACGAATGGCCGGGAACCGCGGCGCCCGCGCTGTCCGCCGAGCCGGTCGCTCCCGGCCGGCGCATCGACTGGGTCTCCACTGGAAACGGCCTCAAATGGCAGCAGTACGGGGCTCTCGTGGGGATCAGCAACGCGTCCACCGACCCGGTGGCCTATCAGCCGGGTACGGTCCAGAAGGACCGCTGGTTCGGACCCATCACGAGGCCACGCCTGCTCGACAGGAACATTCTCTACCGCGGTTCGGTGGGCTTCAGCGGCTATGTCGAGGCGTTCGGCGATGCCGGAGCCGCGCACAGCGGCGGTATGGCCGGCGCGTCCCAGACGGTCTCGCTCTATCAGGGAGACAACCTGCTGTCCCGGTTCGAGGGCGGCCCGCAGATCGGCACCGGCGAGCTGGACCCGCGGCAACTGCCGTACCGGATGGTCGTGGAGACGAAGGGCAACACCGCCGTCAGCCCGTACTCCGAGACGACCCGCACGGAGTGGAACTTCACCTCCGGGGCTGCCACCGACATACAGGCCGTTCCGCTGGTCCAGCTGGACTACAGTACGGACCTGGACGCCGACGGCCGAGCCGGACGCAAGACGGACCTGTCCATCACACCCGGCGTACTGGGCAGTTCCTCCGCCAAGGACGCGGTCTCGTCACTGGGACTCGAGGTCTCCTACGACGATGGGCGAACCTGGACGCGTCAGAGCCTGAAGGGCAGCACGGGCTCCTGGCTGGCGAAGCTGAGTGCACCGCACCGGTCCAGGTACGTGTCCATCCGCGTCACCGTCAAGCAGCGCAACGGCGGCGGCGTCACCCAGACGGTCATACGGGCCTTCGGCCTCAAGTGACCCTTGTGCCGGGGGCTGGTGTCGCGCTCGCGAGCACGACACCAGCCCCCGGCAGGGTGAGCCCTCGCTCCCGCCTCTGCACTGGCCCCGGTGACGAGAGGGGGCTCCCGCACGACCGGTCGATGGCATGTGCGTGCGGCTAGCCTCGCCATTTCGGTTGCGGCTGGCGAGGTGTGGTGCGCAGCCAACTTGGTAGTGGTCTGGTCGGTTTCAGCTGCTGGCATGTCGAGGTCCCGGCGCTGTGGCCTGGTTCGTCGAGGTCTTTCGGGTCGTGGGCGGACAGGGACCTGTAGGTCAGCTGGCTGGGGGGCAGGGCACTGAGGCGGTGGAACGCGGTGGTGAGTTCGTGTCGCCAGGGCCAGGTCGCCGAGATCCTCAAGTGGAGGCGGCGGCCGCCGCGGGTAAGCCGGGCGGCGACTGCCGCAGCCGCCAGGTCGTGGGCGTGGAAGCCACCGGCTCGAACACCTCGCCCTGGTCTCCTCGGCAAGCTCCCCCTCGGGTTCGAATCCGAAGCCGCGCCCGTAGGCGGCGGTCTCGAATACCAGAGCGCGGACGAGGTCGGCCGGAACCTGTACATGCATCTCGAAAGCGCTGAAGTGGAGCCCCCGGTGGCTGGCCAGCTGACTCTCGCTCATCGGCTCCGGCGCGAGCGCGTTCTTCACGCCAAGACACCACACGTCCAGCAGAAACCCCGCAACCTGCGCCTTCGTGGAGCGCGTGCTGGCCGCGGCGACGAATACCGCGACCAAACCACGCACGGCCTCGGCATCGGAAGCCCCAGGATCAAAGCCCGCCCACTGCGGCGCACCCTCAAGATCCACACTGTGGCTCCAGTCGGCGTTCACCCAGCAACGAGGCTCGCCGCGCCCCGGCCCTGAGACCGCGACGGCGCCATTCAGCACCCCGACGATCTCTCCAGCGCCCATCCCCGTCGCCTTGGCGATCGCCTTCGCCGACCGGCCCTGCTGATCGAGCATCCGCACCCGCGCAACAAGCAACTCATCCGCAGCCGCACCCTACGGCCAACGCCAAGCACCCAGGCGCCGAACGCCAGCAGTCACACCCACCCGGGCGACCCTGGGAAAACCGCGAGAGTCGAGTAACTTCCGATCCTGAGCGATGAGTTCATGGCGGCCTATCAACCCGTCATGATCCGCCACTCGATGATCTGTCAAGACGGATCCCAGGCGCCCGCACAGCGGATTCACGCAGATCTGTCAGGAATCATTCCGTCGTAGACCACACTGAGAGATAGCGTTCGCCGGTGTCCGGAAGAATCGTGACGATGGTCCGGCCCGCCTGCTCCGGCAGCCGCGCAAGACGCAGCGCCGCGTGGACGGCCGCGCCCGAGGAGATCCCGACCAGGACACCCGCGCGCCGGGCCAGCCATCGCGCGGTCTCCAGAGCCTCATCGTCGGAGACGGTCAGCACCTCGTCGATCAGCGAGAGGTCGGTGACCGGGGCCACGAAGCCGCCGGTGAGTCCGGGGATCGCGTGCTGACCGGCGAATCCCTTCGACAGCAGGGGCGAGGAGGCCGGCTCCACTGCCACGGCTTTCAGGCTCGCGTTGTGCTCCTTGAGGAAACCGGCGGACCCGCACAGTGTGCCTCCCGTGCCGATCCCGCAGACCAGCACGTCCACCCTGCCCCCGGTGTCCGCCCAGATCTCGGGGCCGGTCGTCTCCCGGTGCGCGCGTACGTTCTCCGGGTTCTCATGCTGTCGGGCGTACCAGGAGCCCGGGGTGCCGCGATGGATCTCCTCGGCTTTGTCTATGCAGCCCTGGAAGCGCAGTTCCCGTGGCGTGAGGACGACTTCGGCGCCCAGGGCGCCCAACAGGCTGACCCGCTCCCGGGTAGCGCTGTCCGGCATCACGATCACGCAGCGGTAGCCGCGGGCGGCGGCCAGGGCCGCCAGCGCGATACCGGTGTTCCCGGACGTCGCCTCGATCACGGTTCCGTGGCCAGGCACCAGTTCCCCGGCCGCCTCGGCCGCCCGAAGCATCCACAGCGCCGGCCGGTCCTTGATGCTGGCCAGTGGATTGGCCGACTCCAGCTTGGCCAGGACCTGGACGCCGGGGGCGGCGTCGCCGTCGAGGGGCAGCCGCAACAGGGGCGTACCGCCTATCAACTGGTCAATGCCGTCGGCGATGCGGGGCACGGCCGCCGCTGACACGGCGGACTCGGTGGGGATGGACATGCGGGGTCTCCTGATCGGGGGGCGGCGTGGGCGTCGGCGTCGGCGTCGGCGTTCTCTGACGGGACTGCGGTCGATGGGTGAGCGCGGGTGGGCGGCGCGCACCGGACCCGGCCCTACCTCCTCACCGCGAACCCGCGGAGGCGGTGTGCCGCGGCATCTCGACGGCCTGAGTACTGTCCGTGCGGCAGTCGATCACCGCGGCGGGGGCCAGTGCCCGGGCTCCGGCCGGGACGTCCTTGACGACCAGAGCCCTTGCCCCGACGATCGCGCGGTCTCCGACCGTCACCGGACCCAGCACCGTGGCGCCCGTGCCCAGGATCACCCCGTTGCCGACCACCGGATGCCGTCGCTCGCCCGGCGATCGGCGGTTGTCCTTCCACCAGCCGACAGCACCCAGCGTGACCTGGTGATACACGGTGACGTCGTCACCGACCCGCGCCGTCTCCCCGATCACCACCCCGGCGCCGTGGTCGATGAAGACCCGGCG
Organism: Streptomyces adustus; assembly: GCF_009377175.1. Classification (GTDB taxonomy): domain Bacteria; phylum Actinomycetota; class Actinomycetes; order Streptomycetales; family Streptomycetaceae; genus Streptomyces; species Streptomyces adustus. Next base: position 47,551 of record NZ_VJZD01000004.1, on the reverse strand, counting down.
GCCGAGCACCGCACCGGGGTGGATCTCCACCCCGGTGACGGCGCGGGCGGTGACCATGAGCAGGCGGGCGGCCAGTCGGCGGCCGCGGCGGTGCAGACGGTGCGCGACGCGGTGTCCCCACAGCGCGGGCAGCGCCGGATGCAGCATCGCTTCTGCCCGGCCGTGGACCGACGGATCGCGCTCGACGACCGTGCGGAGGTCCTCGGCGAGAAGGCGCGGCAGCGAGGTCACCGGTCGACCCGTCCGGTCTCACCGGGCGGGAGTTCGGCCTCCCGCGGGATCCTCGCCATGGTCTCCTGGTCGAAGTTGACCGCGCTGCACCAGCCACCGGCGGACAACCGCAGCCAGATGTCGCTGACGATGACTCCCTCGACGACCTCTTCGCCGACCGTCCACACCTCTGCCCGGTAGTCGGCGCCGTCGTCGGGCAGCAGCAACTCGATGACGGGACTGTCCAAGGACGGGCCTGTGCGCACATTGGCGTCCCGCCAGATGGGGCCCGCGCGGAAGGTCGCGATCTCCTGCTGCTCAGCGCTCATGATGGTGTCTCCTCAGTGGTTCTGCGTCGGGGGTTCCGCGAGGGGGTTCAGGGGGAGTCCAGGCGGCGATGTCGAGGATCGCCGCGTCCTTGCGGCCGCGCAGCCGCATGGAGACGTCACGGGCGAGCGAGCGCAGACGCCCGGCGCCCTGGTCCAGCGAGCCCTGCCGTCGTGAGCGCAGGACCACGTGGGCGGTCCGCTCGGTGCGCTGCCGCTCGTACGCGGCCAGCGGCGCCGTCAGCGCGCCGCCGGCCGCGACGCGGTGCTTCAGCAGTTCGTGGGCGAGCACCGCCGCGTCCTCCAGGGCGGTGTTCGCCCCCTGGCCCAGTGCCGGCACCATCGGGTGCGCGGCGTCGCCGAGCAGGACGACCCGGCCGTCGACCCAGCGCCGCACGGGGTCGCGGTCGTGGATGTCGCTCACCACTATGTCGTCGGATCCGGCGATCATCCGGACGACCGGTTCGTGCCATGCGGTGAGGGATTCCACCAGTGCGCGCCGTGCTCCTGCCGGGCCCTTGGCCGGCCAGACGCCCTGCGCCGCGGTGATCTTCGCCGTCCAGTACAGGGTGTCGTCTCCCACCGGAGCGACGAAGAGCTGGACGCCGCGCCCGTTGACCACGAAGCCCTGCTGAGGAAGGCCCGAGCCGGAGCTGCGCCCGCGCACCGAGGTGTAGCCCCGGTACAGCGGCGGGCCGTCGCCCAGCATCTGTCTGCGGAGCGCCGAGTTGATGCCGTCGGCGGCGACCAGAAGATCGACTTCCAGCGTTCCGCCGTCCGACAGTCGCACCGACACCCGTCCCACGGCGTCGCGGTACGCCTGTACGCCGGTGCCCAGGATGAGCCGGGCCCCCGCCGCGGTCGCCTCCTGCACCAGTGCCGTCTGCAGGTGGCTGCGCAGGATGGGGATCTGGGGCCTGCCGAAGCGCTCGTTGTCGTCGCCGATGGGCTCGCGGGACAGCACACGTCCTGAGGGATCCAGGAGCAACCGGACCTCGCCGGGGCCGACGATGTGCCCGGACTCGCGGAGGCGGTCACCGAGCCCGGGGCTGACGGCTTCGGCGGCGGCCACCCCGTTGGGGTACAGGACCAGGCCTGCCCCGGCACCGGCGAGGCGTTCGGTGCGTTCGACCACGGTGACGGCGAGTCCGGCCCGGGCCAGCGCGGTCGCGGTGGCCAGTCCGCCGATGCCACCGCCGGCGATCACGGCCGTGAGCTGGTCGGACATCACAGACCTCCGTGCTTGTCGGCAGGAGTCAGCCACCGGCCGTCGGGCTCTCCGAAGGTGCCGTCCTCGGCGTCCCAGACGACCCGTCCCGCCCGCAGGGTGCGGGTCACGCGTGCGGCCATCGTCCAGCCCTCGTAGGCCGACCATCCGCACTTGGAGCGGACGTCGGCGGCAGACAGCATCCAGGTGTCATCGGGTCTGAGGAAGGCCAGGTCGGCGTCGGAGCCGGCCTCGATGCGGCCCTTGCCGGTCAGGCCGAAGAGATCGGTGGGGCCGCTCCCCAGCAGCCGGACCAGTCGCTCGGCGGCCCGGTCCGGGTGTTCGTCGGGCCGGCGGCGGCGCATCCCGGTCCACACCGCGACCGCGAGTTCCTGCACGCCGGGCAGACCCGGCGGGGACTGCCGCACGCCACGAGTCTTCTCCTCGACCGTGTGCGGGGCGTGGTCGCTGCCGATGGCCGTCGGCTGCCCGGCCCACACGGCCTCCCACAGCCGGTCCTGGTCGGCGCGGCTGCGGATGGCGGGCGACAGCCGGGTGCGGGCACCGAGGCGGTGTGTGTCCTCGTCGGTGAAGGACAGGTGATGCCCGGTCACCTCGAAGGTGACCGGAAGACCGGCGTTCTGCGCGGCGCAGACCAGGTCCGCCTCCTCACGGCTGGACAGGTGCAGGATGTGCGCCTTGGTCCCGTGACGCCGTACCAGTTCGATGACCTTGGCGACCGCGACGATGCCACCGCTGCGCGGGCGCCGCGCCTCGTACTCGGCGTAGCTGCCGGGCTCACCCCACCAGCCGTCGAGCAGCGCGAAGAGCGAGTCGTCCTCGGCGTGCAGCACCAGTTGCACGCCGCCCTCGGCGGCCGCGGCGAAGGCCTTCTGCAGTTGTGCCGGTTCGCGGAGCACGGTCGGCGCGGTGTGGTGGCCGGCCATGAAGATCTTCGCGCTGCGGGCGACTGCCGGGTCCAGCGAGGCGAGCAGTTCGGGACGTTCGGGGTCGACGCCGAGGTGGAAGCCGTAGTCGACGAGCGTGCGACCGTTCACCAGGGCGGCCTTCTGCCGCAGCGCCTGTTCGGTGAGCGTCGGCGGAACCGTGTTGGGCATGTCCAGCACCGTGGTCACGCCGCCCGCGACAGCGGCCCGGCCGCCGTGTTCCCAGTCCTCCTTGTGCGTGAGGCCGGGGGTGCGGAAATGCACATGGGAGTCGATGAGGCCTGGCAGGACATACGCGTCCCGGGCGTCGATGCGCTTCGCGGAGGGCGGCGCCGTGTCGGTGTCCGCCACGGCCAGCACCCGGCCGGCGGCGATCAGCACATGTCCGGCGCGCACGCCTTGGGGTGTCACCAGTCGGCTGCCGCTGACCACGAGTTCCGCGGTGCGGGAGATGTCGTTCGTCAACTCGGCCATGTTGTCGCCACCAGTTCTCGGCACAGGTCGTTGGTCGGGCCCATCAGCGCCACCGCCCGGGCGTCCGCGAGCATCCGGTTCAGGGCGTGGCCGGTCGCATAGCCGGCCGATCCGAGCAGGCGGGCCACCTCCAGGCAGATCTCCTCGGCGGCCTCGGAGGCGTGCAGTTTGCTGTGCAGGGTGGTCAGCCCTGGTGTGGGCGAGGTCCTGGCGCCGGCCCGCTCGACGATCGCGCGCGCCGATTCGATCCGGGTCTCCAGATCCACCAGGCGGTGTCTGACCGTGGGGCGGGCCAGCAGGCCGCGCCGCGCGGCGTGGTCCAGCGCCAGATCGAAGGCCGACTGGGCGACGCCGAGTGCGACCGCGCCCAGGGTCGCCCCCGATTCCCGTACTCCGGAGATGATCTGCGGAGCTCTGCCCTCAGGGCCGAGACGGTCGTCCTCGCCGACCAGGCAGTCGCGCAGAGTGACGAAGCCGGTCGCCGAGCCGCGCATGCCTGTCAGATCCAGGCCGAGGTCCGGTACGAGTCCGGGGTTGGCTCCTTCGACCAGGAAGAAGGTCTGCCCCGACGCGCCGTAGACCCCGCTTGTCCCCGTTTCCGGCCGGGCGGTCTGCACCAGCACCAGGTAGATGTCGGCGAGCGAGGCACCGGTGGTGAATGACTTCGCCCCGTTGAGTACCCATCGGCCGTCGTCCAGCCGCTCCGCCGTGCTGGCGAGATTCTGCTTGGCCGCGCCGGCCGCGGGCTCGCTCCACGCGGACGCGGCCAGCCAGGTGCCGTCGGCCAGTCGAGGCAGGATCGTGGCGCGCTGCTCCTCGCTGCCCCACTCGGTGATTCTCGCGGTGACGGCGAAGTGCTGGAAGGCGATGATGGCGATCGAAGGGTTCACGGCCGCCAGCTGTTCCACGAGCCGGTTGACCTCCGAGGAATCGCCGCCCGCGCCGCCGTACGCGACCGGGACGGCGGCGGCCAGCAGGCCGGAAGCGCGTATGTCGGCGAGCAGGTCCTTGTCGGGTGCCCCCGTGATCGCGGTCCGTGCCGCCGACTCGCGCAGTGTGCCGCGCAGTGCCGGGGCGATCCGCGCCGCGGCCGCTCGCGGACCGGTGGTCCGGGTGTCCTTGACGCTGCCAGTCATCGGGCTAGCTCCTCGAAGTGCAGGGGGCCGACGGTTGCATCGCGAACGAGCCGTGGAAGTCGACCCGTTTGCGGCTGACGGAGACCCAGGTCAGCGCCGGTTCTCCGGCGACATCCGGAGTCGCCGCGGTCACCGCGGTGTTCCCGCCCGGGGTGACGATGTCGATCAGGCCGTCGATGCAGCCGACTTCCCGGGCCAGACGCCACGGAATGGTGCCGGGTGTGCGGATCGCGGTGCCGAGGCATACCGCGCCAGTGAGCGCGATGGTCGGATGCCAGCCGGGAACGGAGATGGCCCGTGCGGCGATCCGACCCGCCTCGACCGGCATGATCGCCGCGATCTTCGGAAACGCCCCGTCTGCGGGCCATCCGAGGTGCGCGGAGGCGGCGGCCCGGATCTCGGCCAACGCGGCGAAGAACTCCGCCCCGGCCATGAACAGTTCGCTGTGGTCGCTGATTCCGAGCGTGCGCGCGTCCACGAACGCATAGGGGTTGCCGGACGAGATCAGTGACACCTCGCGGCGGGCCCCGCCGGCCTCCAGTGCCGTCGTGGCCTCACCGGTCAGCAGCAGTCGGGCGACCGGGACTGCCTGCGGACGCACGAAGTAGGCGGTGAACTCCCTTTCGTCGCCCGAGATTTCATCGACCTCACAGACCACGCTGTCCCCGTTGTTGAGGACATTCACCCGCACGCGGTCACCGACTTCCAGGGCGCCGAGCATTCCAGAGCGCTCCGCCGCGGTCACCGCCGACAGGATCGAGTGCCCGCAGGAGCCGCGCAGCTCGAACCGGTCCTCCCCCGGCAACGCCTGTACGAAGCGGTAGTCCAGGTCGTACATGGGATGCTCGGACGGCCGTATCAGGGCCATCTTCAGTACGTGGCCCTCCCCCGCGGCCTGCAGGCATCGCCTGATGTCGGTGAGCGCCTGCTTCAGCGTGTGATCGCCCTGAGGAAGTTGCCGGGCGTCCAGCACCGCCGTGGGGCAGGGGCTGCCATGCGCGTAGGCGATGTGGCCGATCATGCGGCCACCCCCAGCGGGCCGGTCCGACGCACGCCGCCCTGGAACTGCTCCCGCCACACCTCGTGCACCAACAGCGCCCACAGCGTGAGAGCCGTGGTGTCGTCGGGCTTCTCGGTCTGCGCGGTGAACAGAGCGTCCACCGCCCCCGGTTCCAGCTGCCCTGCCGCGGCCAAGCGCCGGGGTTCCAGCATGTCGCGGGCATACACCCACAGCGGCGTGCCGGGGGCCAGCATCGCGGTGACCGGCAGGGTGAACGGCTGCTTCGGCCGGTCCAGCACGGACTGCGGGAGCATTCCGGCTGCTGCGGCGTACAGGACGCGCTTGACCTTGCCGCCGCGAATCCGCAGCGCGTCGGGCAGCCCCGCGCCCATGGCCATCACGTCGCGCTGGCAGAACGGAAGCCGTGCCTCGACACTGCCGGCCATGCTCAGGTGATCCACGCGGCGCAGGTGATACGCGGGCAGTCGGTGGCTCGTTTCGAAGTCGGTGATCCGCCGCAGCACCGTGTCCGGGCCACGGCGCAGGCGCTCCAGGGCCTCCTCGGGGATCGGCGAGGACGCACGGACGAGGTCTTGGTAGGCCTCGGTGTACAGGCCGTGGCGCAGGTGCGCGGGCAGGACGGCCAGCTCGTCAAGATACGTCTGGTACCAGTCGCCGTGCGCAGCCGAGTCCTCGGCCGCCGCCCGCATCCGTCCGTATCCGCCGAAGACCTCGTCGGCCGCGTCGCCGGTGAGCGCGACCTTGAACCCCGCGTCACGCACGGCCGTGAAGAGCGCCAGGGTGCTCAGAGCTATGGGGTCGGCGTTGGGCTGGCCGAGGTGCCAGACGACGTCCTCGATGAGAGCGGGGAAGTCGGCCGGGTCGATTTCCACCTGGTGGTGGACGGTACCGGCGTGCTCGGCGACCTGCCGGGCGAAGTGCCGCTCGTCGAACGGCCAGTGGCCTCGGTAGGCGATGTTGAAGGAGTGCACCGCTCCGTGCTCGGCCGCCAGCGCGGTGACGAGGCTGGAGTCGAGCCCGCCGGAGGTGATCACCGCGACCGGGACGTCGGCGACCAGGAGCCGGCGCACCTCGGTGCGCAGCCGCTCCCTCAGCTCGGTCGCGGCGGCGGCCTCCTCGGCCGCGCCGGAGAAGTGCGAGCCCTCCCGTTCCGGCAGCCCACGACGCACTGTCCTCGGCACCTGGCCCAGATCACAGACCAGCGTGGTCGCCGGAGGCAGCACGGTGATGTCGGAGAACATCGTCTGTTCGCCGAACGGCGTCTTGCTGCTGAGGTAGGAGTGCAGGCCTGGCTCCCAGGGGGCCCCGGAGACGGCCCGGAATCCGAGCAGGGCCGGGATCTCGGAGGAGAAGTGCAACGACCGTGCGGCCGCGTCCCAGCGGAGGTACAGCGGCTTCATCCCGGCGTGGTCGGTGGCCAGCACCAGCTTCGGCACCGCGCCTCGGCGGTCGAGCACAGCCACCGTGTACATGCCGTCGAGAAGATCGACAAAACCCTCGCCGTAGGTCTCGTACAGCGCGGGGATGATCCCGCCGTCGCTGCGGTCGGCAAAGCGATAACCGTGCCGTCGCAGCCGGCGGCGCAGCTCGTCGTGGTTGTAGATCTCGCCGTTGAAGACCGCCGTGATCCGCTCGCCCAGGTGGAACGGCTGCTGCCCGCCATCCAGGTCGACTACGGCGAGCCGGTTGTTGCCGACCCCCCAGGTGCCGGTCAGAGTCCGACCACTGCCGTCCGGGCCGCCGTGCCGCTGCAGGGCGGCAACCGCCCGTACCTCGTGGACGGACGCAATGGCGTTGAAGTAGCCGTAGATCCGGCACATGTCAGCTGTCCTCGCTGCTCGGCTCGGAAGCGGTCGGTCCGCCCAGGGCGAGGGAGAGATAGCGCTCCCCGGTGTCGGGGAAGACGGTGACGATCGTCGCGTCCGCCCAGCGCCGCTGCCGGCTCAGCCGACGAGCGGCGTGCGCGGCCGCGCCCGAGGAGATCCCGGCCAGCAGACCAGAGGAGCGAGTGATCTGGCGGGTCGCCTCAGTGGCGTCCTCGTCCGAGACGGGGAGCACCTCGTCGATGAGGCCGAGGTCCGTGATCTCGGAGACATAGCCGGCTCCGATCCCCGGGATGCCGTGCGGACCGCCCTCGCCGCCGGAGAGGACGGCGGAGCGCTCCGGTTCCACGGCGACCACATGCACGTCGCGGCGCTCCTTGAGGTAACGCCCGGTGCCGGTCAGGGTGCCACCGGTGCCGACGCCGCACACCAGCACGTCGATGGCGCCGCCGGTGGCCTCCCACAGTTCGGGACCAGTGGTCGCGTAGTGCGCCGCGGGGTTGGCCGGGTTGGTGTCCTGGCGGGGCATCCACGCGCCGGGGGTCGCGCGCCGCAGATCCTCGGCGAACGCCCAGGATGCGAGCAGCCCGTCGTGGTGAGGGCGCAGTACGACCTCGGCACCGAGGTCCCGGAGGATCTGACGCCGTTCCTCGGTCGCGTTGTCCGGCATCACGATGATGCAGCGGTGGCCGCGTGCGGCGCACAGGGCGGCGAGCGCGATGCCGGTGCTTCCCGACGAGCACTCGATCACAGTGCCGCTGGTCGCCGGGAGCGCGCCGGAGGCCTCTGCGGCACGGAGCATGTGCAGCGCGGCGCGATCCTTGACGCTCGAGAGCGGGTTGAACATCTCCAGCTTCGCCAGGATCCGCGCGGTGTCCGGTACTCCGGGCAGGCGCAGGTCCAGCAGTGGTGTGCCACCGACCAGCTCCTCCAGGGAGCGGACGATCCGGGCGCCGGAGGCCGTGGACTGTGCGGATTCCAAGCTCGTGCCCTCCGTCATCCCTGCTCGTCGGCCCGCGCGGCAGCGAGGTGCTCCGCGGCGATCTGCTGGAGGTGAGTGATGTCGCTGGAGACAGTGGCGAAGGTGAAACCCTGCGCCAGCCGTGCGGCTGCACTCGCGCCGTCCAGGCAGTGGATGCCGCAGGCGATCCCAGCCCGTTCGGCGGCGGCGGTGACGCGGTGCAGCGCCTTCTCCAGGGCCGGCTCGGCCTCGGGGTCGCCGAAGAACCGGGCACCGAGCGCTACGGACAGGTCGGCCGGGCCGACGTACACCGCGGCAAGGTCCGGGGTGGCGCAGATCTCGTCGAGTTCGTCGAGCGCCGCCGCGGTCTCGATCATGACGATGCAGACGACCTCGTCGTCGATCTCGGCGGGTACCGCGCCAAGCCGCAGTTCGGCCCGGACCGGGCCGCTCAGGCTGCGCGTACCGGCCGGCCAGTGCCGGGTGGCGCGGACCGCCACGGCGGCCTCCTGCGCGGAGTTCACCATGGGCACGATCACGCCGTGGGCGCCGGTGTCCAGTGCTGTGCCGATCGCAATCGGGTCGACGGACGGGACCCGGATCACGCCGGCGGACCGCTGTCCCGCGTCTACGGCGAGCATCGCCGACTGCCAGCCCGGCTGGGACATCACGCCGTGCTGGCCGTCGACACCGACGTAGTCGTAGCCGAGGCGGGCGATGCGCTCGGTCCCCGCCGGGTTGTCCAGGGCAATCCAGTAGCCGACAAGGCGCTCGCGTCCGCGCAGTCGGTGGGCGAAGGTCTTGGTGGCCGTCACAGCGTGCCCTCCTGGCGGTTCTCGAGCGGGTAACTGGTCCGGCCGTCGAGACCACGGGGCAGGTCGCCGGTGATCGAGACCCGGTGCAGCACCCGCTTGTGGTCGCCATAGTCGTTGACCGCGTAGTGCTGGGTGCTCCGGTTGTCGAAGATCAGCACATCACCGGGGCGCCAGTTCCAGCGCGCCTGGTTCTCCGGACGGCGCACATAGGACTGCAGGACGTCGAGGATCGGCCTGGATTCCCGCAGGGTCATGCCGACCAGGCGCTGCGCGAACCCGCCGAGGAACAGCACCGGCTCTGCGGACTCGGGGTGCACGCGCACCACGGGATGCGCGACCTCGTACCGCTTGGCCAGGAAGGCCCTGCGGACCGCCTCGCCCCGCTCGGTGCCGAGCCGGGGTTGTTCGGCGTGGTTGGTGTGTACCGCCCACAGTCGGTCGGCCACCTCACGCAACTCGGACGGCAGGTCCCGGTAGCCCGCGGCAGCGTTGGCCACCAGCGTGTCGCCTCCATAGGGCGGCAGCACGACGCTCCGCAGCGAGGTGCCGAGCGAGGGCGTCATGGTGAAGCTGATGTCGGTGTGCCAGTGGTCGGCGCGCTGATCCTCGCCGTCCACCGGGATGACCTGCGGATTCTCCTCCGTTGTCCGCATCGTCGGGTGCTTCTGGGTGAGCGGGCCGAAGCGTCCGGCGAAGGCCAGCTGTGCCTCGTCGGTCAGCTCCTGGTCACGGAAGAACAGCACCTTGTGGGCAAGGAACGCTTCCCTGATCTGAGAGAACACCGAGTCGGAGAGCTCGGTGGAGAGATCGACGCCGGTGACTTCCGCGCCTATGCGCCCGCCGATCCGGCGTATGTCGAAACTGCACATTCCTCGAATCACCTATCCGGTGGGAAACCCAGGGGTATTCGTGCTCCGTTGATCACAAGTAGGGGCGATGGCTCCGGCTGCGGCTCCCGGTGTCCTACGGGTCCGGACCACGCTGTCCGTAACTGCCGGGGCTCGTCCGGGGCATCTACCGGCCCTGCGGAGCCGGACAGGAGGTTGGGTCTGCCGCTCCTGGTCGCGGTCGCTGATGCGTCCCTGGAACCGGTCGGCCTTCGCCGATCGCTGGCGGCTCCGCTGCGACACGACCAAGGTAGTCCAATGTTCAACCATTCGCAACGCGGCTCGGCGTGACACATCCCGCGCTCCATATTTATGGAACGATCGATACAATATCGCGTTCGCGCCGTCCTCACCTGCGGCCCCGCCGGGGTGCACCCCCCTCCGTGCGAGGACTCGCCTGGGGCTGGCGGCGGCGCTGATGTGCGGAAGGATCCCTCTGGCAGGGTGCTCGGCCACCCGGTTCCCGCGTGGCCCTGCCAGCCGCCTCCCATGCGGCCTGCGGGCGCGGCTCTGTGACGACGTCATTGCGCTGGATGACTATCTGCCGCAGCACGTCGCGGAGATGACGAGAAAGGCCGCCAGCCTGGGGCAGCAAGCGTTTGTCCGAACCGTCGTGGCTTGATCAGCGTTCTGCTCTCACGTTGCCGTCAGGCGCTCTGGCATAACGGCGGCAGGAGTCCGTCGCCCGGCCAGAAGGGCTGCTCGGCCGCGAGGCTGGTGAGGAACATGCCGACCTCGGTCAGGACCTTGATGCGGTCGTCCAGCCCGTAGACGGTGAACTCCCCTGCTGCAGCGTCGAAGGCGCGCACCTCGCTGTCGGGGCCGGTACAGATCAGAGCCCGGGCGACTTCGGAAAGCCCGAGGCTGAGGGCGTCGCACATCTGGGTCCGCACAAGGTGCACCAGGTCCACGGTGACGCGTTCCCAGTCGCCGACCGTCGGCCAGTCGACGCCGCCGTTCAGTTCGTGGGTGAGGGTGGCCAGCGGGATGATCTCGCCCGGCTGCCTTCCTCGGGTGAGGAGGGCGTGGATCCGGGTGCCGTCGGGCTGGAGTACCTGCGGGTGGAGCAGGGTGTCGGCGGCCACGAGGGTGGTGTTGATCTCCTGGCTTCTGGGGCCTGGGTAGTAGGGCTCGTGCGCGAAGAGCAGGTAGACGCCTGAGGTGCGGGTAGCGGCGTTGGGATCGGGCATGACGAGTGCTCCCTCCAGCAGTGACGTGCCGGGCGTGTGCTGCGGTGCTGGCCGTGTCGTCGACCGGGCGCCAGGCGGCCGACCCGGCTTGCTGACCTGGGCAGCGCGGTCCGACCCGGCCTGGGCGGGTGCGTGTTTGAGGATCTGGGCGACCTGGTCGGCGAGCAGGAGCATCAGCCGTTCGCGGGCGATCAGTTCGCATGAGGCCGAGCGAGTGTCGTGCGTTTCGAGCAGGTCGGCGGCGTCCCACAGCAGGTGCTGGCCGATCTCGGCCGACCGACGCAGTTCGTAGCGGTCGCTGCCTGCGGCGGCCTGGACGCGGCAGGTATGCAGGGCGGCGAGGCGCTGGAGGTAACGGCAGGCGCTGGCGCCTTCGACGCTGCGGACGTGTTCGCGGGCCCGGACGTCCACCCGACCGGGGAGGTGTTCGGCGAGCAGCGGCGCAAGCACTATCGCTGGCAGGGCGACATCGGCGGCGATGCCGTCGGCCATGGCGAACAGGCCGACGATCAGGGTTGAGAACGCGACCGCGACGGCTGTGAAGCGCAACGAGCCGGGGATGCCGGGGGCCAGGCCGAGGTGCCGGGCGGGGCGCCTGGTCAGCCAGCGCAGGACCAAGCGTTGCATGGACGTGGCCGATGGGGTGAGGACTGCGATCTGGTGGGGGAGTTCGGGCCGGGAGCCGTCGCCGGGGATCGTCCAGGCGAGCCAGCCCCACCGGGTTCGCTCGTAGACGAGCACGGGTTCGCACTCGGCTGTGCAGGTGGGGTCGCGGACGTGGCCGGTTCGCAGGGCGCGTGCGTGTTCTGCCTCCCACCGGCCTGGGTCAGCCGCGAAGGGGTGCCGGTGCTCGGTGATGCCGCTTGGCGGTGGTGTGCGGCAGGTGTCGGTCACGGGCTGCTTCCTTCCGCTTGGTGGGTCAGGCGGAGGCGCACGTCGTGCAGTGGCCGTCGCCGTCGGGGTGAGCGCGCCGGGGTGTGGGGCCGGGGCAGGTACGGCAGAGCGGCCAGCCGAGGCAGGCCGGGCAGAGATCCTCGCCGGGGGCGGTTGCGGGAGCGCCGCAGCCGGCGCATTCGGTAAGAGCCCGGTAGGTCAGGGCCTCGCTCACCGTGCGTGTGGCAGCGGAGCCGCTCATCGGCTGTGGCGGCGGGTCGTCCCGCACGGGTGCGTCGTGATGGCCGGCCGCGAAAGTGGGCGGCGGGTAGGCCTGAGCGGCGCGCAGGCGGGCCGCAATGATCGCGCCGACCGTGGTGCGCACCGGATGGGGCAGGGGCCGGGCAGCGATGACGTGCCGCAGCTGTTCATAACTCCAGCCGGATTCCAGCATCACGGTCACGACGCGGCCTTGGTCGGTCAGCGCCTGCCCGGTCAGCAGCAGCTCGGGGCGAGTCGCCCCGAGGTCGAGCAGCAGCCGGATCCCCGGGTGCATCTCATCCGTCACAGGCACGGTCGGCGGGGACGGCGGCGTGTCCGATTGGTCTGTCCGTCCCGGTGTTCGCGTCGCTTCGCGGTGGCACGGACGGAGGGGTCTGGTGTTCTGCTTGTTGGTCTTCTTTCTGTTGGTGTTCTTAGTGGACCGATCAGCCAACGTAGGGTCATCCACTGGTGGAAAACCTGACTCTGGTTGTGACCTGCTGCTTTGCAGAGCGGGCAGGTCGGTGATGAAATACGCCGCCGCACCGAGGGTGCCGTCTGGGCCGCGCTCGCGTTCCCGCACCAGGAAGCCGTGCTTCTCCAGCTCCTTCAGCCCGCTCTTGACGGCTGAGTCACCGTCGTGGCCACGACGGGCGATATCGGCAACCGTCATCCGCCAGCCGTCCCGATGCGTGGACAGCAGTCCGAACAGGCCCTTGGCCTTGAAGGACAGCTGCGTGTCGCGGAAGAGCCCGTTGGCGATCTGGGTGAACTGATCGGCCGCCATCACGCCCCGGCGAATCCCCGCCGGGCGGCCGCCGGTGTGCTCGGCCCCGGGGGCCGTGCCCACCAAGTCAGCCTCCAACAGCGCGACGTCCAAGGTGGCCGGGCGGTCCGTAATGCAGTAGACGATCTCGCCCAGGGTGCCGTCCGGGCGGCGCAGACGTTCACGGATCAGGTAGCCGTGCGCCTCGAGCTCCTGCAGGCCGGTGCGTACCGCTTCGCGTCCGTCCGGGCCCAGGCGGACGAGGTCGGTGACCGTCACCTGCCAGCCGTTCCTGTGCGTGCTGACGTACCCGAAGATCCCCTTGGCTTTGAACGACAGCCCGGATGCACGGAACAGCACGTTGGCGATCTGGGTGAACTGATCGGCCGCCATGACGCCCCGGCGGATCCCGGCCCCGAAGCGGCTCACCGCCGTATTCCCGACGCATGCCGCGGGCGGTGCCCACGGCGGCACACCGGGCCCGCCGCGGTGGTGGGGCGGTCGGTGGTCCTGGGCGTGGAGGCGTGCGTGTGTTCCATGGCGTCAGCTCACCGGCCGACCCCGACCAGGCTGACGGCCACGAGCCCCGACCATCGGTCACGATCCGGCAACGGCGCCGTCTAGCTGCCGTGGTCGGGCTCATGGTCTGGGCCGACCACGCGCCTTCAGCTCGGGCCGTCAGTGATTGCGCAGTCGACTGCGCAGCCCTGGAAAGGGGTTGCGCAGTCGGCTGCGCAACCGGCCTGGGGATCCTGCGCAGTCGAGTTGTGCTGGGGCGGCTGCGCAGTCCGCCCGGACTTCCTGATCTTCTCTTGCGCAGGTCCGTCTCGCGCACCGCGCAGGCCTCTGTCGCGGTCCGGCCGGCTTCCGTCTGCGCATGGGTGTCCGGGCCCTGTGACCGGGCAGCACATGATCGCGTGGCAGCCGCCGGTCCGGGCAAAGCGCGCCGGACGCGGTGACCTGCAGCCGACTCGCAGCAGACCCATGGTCGGGGTCATGGTCGGCCCGACCATGACCCCGACCACGGACTTCGTGTCCCCATCGTGACCGTGGTCGGGGGTTCGTGGTCGGTGGTCGGGTCGGGGTCGACGGGTTTTCTCAAGGTCAGCAACTACACGTTCTGACCTGGGAGTTTGACCATGTCCCCTGGCAAGCCGTCCGCACAGAGCGAGGCCGCTGCTCCGATGGTGGCCGGCGCCCGGCTGGAGGCGATGCACCGCCGCGTACGCCTGTCACGCGTGGCGGTCTGGACCCTCATCGCGGCCGGCCCCATCGCCCTGTGCGTCGCCGTCGCCTCCACCCCGACCACGCTCGCGGCAGCCCCCGCGGCCAAGCCCACCGCCGTGCGCACCGCGACATCCGCCGCCCCGGGCGGCTATGCGCAGGTGTTCGTCGGCGCGTGGTTGCGCAGCAACGCGAACAACGAGACGACTGCGCAGGCGCGGCTTGCGCAGTCGATGGCGCCGGACGTCGAGTTGCCCGCCCCTGCCGCCGGTGCGCAATCGGCGCCGCAGTACGTGACGGCAGTGCGCAGTGCGCAGCGGGCGGACGGTGCGTGGTCGGTGACGGTAGCTGCGCAGTACGCAGGCGGCTCGGTGCGGTACTACGCCGTGCCGGTGGCCTCCGACAGCACAGGCTCCTCGTTCACGGTGACCGGTGCGCCTTGCGTGGTAGCCGGCCCGGACCGGGCCGAGGTGGCGAAGTCGTCGTACTCGGTGACCGTCTCAGAGGGGGATCTGTCGTCTGCTGTCGGGCAGTTCCTCGCCGCCTACCTGACGGGGGCCGGAGAGGTCGACCGCTATCTCGCGCCCGGCGTGAAGCTCACCGCCGTCTCCCCCGCCCCGTACACGGCTGTTGCCGTCCAGCAGGTGTCCGCCGTCGAAGAGGCCGCGGCCGCCGGGCAGCTGCCGGCGGACGGTACGAAGGTGCGGGTCCTCGCTGCGGTGGAAGCCCGTGACGCGACCGGCCGGTGGCCGCTGGCGTACGAGCTCGACCTCAAGGCCCGCTCGGGCCGGTGGGAAGTCGCCGCGCTGGAGTCCGGGGCTGCCCAGGACGGGGGTGCCCGGTGAACACCGTGCACAGCCTGATACTCGCCGGGCAGCTGGACGATCTCGGCAACTCGTGGATCAACATGTTCAAGGAGTGGGCGACGAAGGGGCTGCAGGCCGGTCTGATCTGCCTGGTCGTCGTCATCATGATCCAGAAGTTCTCGCTGAAGGCGGGGATCGGTGCCCTGCTCCTGATGGTGATCGCGCTGGGTCTGTACGACTCGCGCAACGACCTGGCGAACATGTTCACCGACGAGGTGAAGAACCCGTCCAAGGGGGCGCCCGCCGTTCCTGGGATCGTCCGGTCCGAACTCCCGGCCTCGCATGACCACTCGCCGGGCGTCGGGGGCCGGCTGTGAGCGCGGCCGTCGCGGCACGGGTGGGCCGCTTCTACACCGCCGCCCGCCGCCACCCTTGGGTACTGGGCAAGGTCGCGGACTGGAAGATCCCGCTCGGCCCGTACACGCCCGCGCAGATCGCGGTCGCCGTCGGCGGCGGCTTCGTTCTGGTCAAGACGATCAGTTGGTGGTCGTGGATGGGGCCGGTCCCCGTCGTGGGGTGGGGCCTGGTCATCTGGATGGTGCGCCGGCCGAAGGTCCGGGGTCGTGCGCCGATGCAGGCCGCTTTGGGCTGGGTGCTGCTCGGTCGGCAGCCCCGCGGAGGGCGGATCGGCGGGCGGGCCGCCCGCGACCGCGCTCCCCACCCGCTGCTCGGCGGCTTCACCATCGAGGACAGGCCCGCGCCCGCTCCCCTCCCGGCTGCTCAGGCCGCGCCTTCCCCTGCCGTTCAGCGGCGTCCAGCCTGGGCTCCGCGCCCGGTCCCGGCCGCAGACCGCGCGTCCGCACTCAGCCGCACCCAACCAGTTGCTCCCACGGCATCGGGGCCGGTGTCGGGCGTGCAGCAGCTGCTCGCGCTCGCCCAGCAGGGGGGTGCGCGGTGAGGGTCCCGATCCGTCACATCGCCGGGCATCTGGTGTGGTCGACGCAGGGCAGCGTGTGGGCCCTCTACCGCCTGCACCCGGGCCCGGACGCGCAGGGACGCCGCGAGGAGACCGTCCAGGGCACCTACGTGCCCGCCCCCGTCCGCGACGAACAACTCGCCAAAATCACCCACCTGGTGCGCTCGCTGTCCGGGGCCCCACGCCTGTACGGCATGTGCGCCCAGGTCGACCCGGGCGAGATCGCCCTCAGGATGATCGAGGGCATCGAGCCGGCCGAGCAGGCACCCGGTGCGGGCCGGCACCCGTGGGTGGAGAACGTCGAGGCCGCCCTCGACCTGCTCGACGACCAAGAGATGCACCGCCGCACCCTGTGGCTGGCCGTGCCCCTGCAGACCGAAACAGGCAGCCTGGTGTCGGCATCCCTCGGCGCGGCGTGGGCCGAGGTCGCACCGATGCTGGGCATGCGCCCGGCGCCGGTGGCCCGGCGCGAGGTGAGCGCGTATCGCGAGCAGGCTGCGCGGGTGGAGGCCGCGCTCGCCGGCGGCATCGCCTTCCGCCCCGCCCGTCCGGCGGAGATCGTGTGGATGATCCAGCACGCCTTGCACCGCGGCCTTGCCGAGCCGCTGCTGGCGGAGGCCGAGACCAGCGAGATGTACGGCGGGCAGCTCCGCGACGGGGTGCTGCGCTCCCCCAGCTACGCCGACCTCGGCCAGGTCCGCCTGCAGGAGGGCGGCATCGACCCCGACCTCGACGACGCCCGTGAGCTCAAGAGCGCGGGCCGGATCACCCGGTCGGGCCGCAAGGCCTGGTGGCGAGTGAACACCGGCTCACCGCTCGGGCGGCGCTGGCTGCAGGTCGAGTCCGACAACGGGGTGGGCTACCAGGCACAGTTGGCTCTGGCCGAATGCCCGCCCGCGGTCAGCCAGGACGCCGCCGACCTGTTCGCCCAGCTGGAGCTGCTCGACTTCCCCGTCGACTACACCGTCGACCTCACCCTCGTGCCCGCGGAGAAGGCCCGCGACCAGGTGCGGCGCAAGAAGAACGAACTCATCGACCAGGCCGACCAGTACGACGCCCGCCCCACCGGCATGCCCGCCTCGCTGACCGAGGCCGCCCGCGACCTGGGCGAGCTCGATGCCCGTCTCTCCCGCACCAGCGTGGAGGTCGAGGTGCAGTCGGTGACGGCGCTGACAGTGTGGGGGCCGACCGCCGCGATCTGCGACGCGAGGGCCCGCGCCCTGGCCGCGCTGCTCGGCGGCGCCGACTACCGCGCCGTGCGCCCGGCCGGCCTGCAGGAGGCCCTCTTCACCCTCGGCCTGCCCGGCACCGTACGGCCGGGAATCGTGCGGGAGTTCACCCAGCACCAAGTCTCCGAAGACTGGGCTCTGGGCGGGGCCTTCACCGCTGCGGAGGTCGGCGACCCCAACGGCATGTTCCTCGGGATCGACCTGGACTGCGGTACCACCCGCCCCGTCATGATCAACGTGGCGGATGCGCCCAAGGTCGACGCATCAGCGTCGATGGGGATCGTCGGGGATCTGGGCGCGGGCAAGAGCGTGCTGCAGAAGCTGATCGCCGAGGCCGTGTGGGCGCGGGGCGGCTGCGCAATCTGCATCGACCGTACCCCCGTACGCGAGTGGGCGACCTTCGCGCGCACTGCCGCCAAGGGCCGCGTCCAGATCATCGACGCCGCCCAGGCCGAAGTGTCCATCGACCCGCTGCGCATGTTCGACGGTCCCGAGGGACGGCACTACGCCTTGTCCTACCTCACCCTGCAGCTCGGCATCGGCCCGATGAGCACCAGCGGCGAGGTCCTCCACCACGCCGTCGAGCAGGCCGCCCTCAGCGACGCCCCCTCCATGCACCGCGTCCTTGAGGTCCTCGAGGAGATGGCCACACGCAAGGCGGGCAAACGGCAGGACGCAGCCGCCACGCTCGCCGGCCTCATCCGGGTCGTCGCCACCAACTCCCTGGCCCGGATGGTCTTCGACCCGACGCTGCCGCCGGTGCGGCTGGACGCCTCCAGCGCCTGCGACATGATCGTCATCACCACCACGGGTCTGAAGCTGCCCCCGAAGGCCGCGTTCGCCAACCCCGAGATCCTGCACCAGCAGCCGCTCGAGGCGCTGATCGGCCGGGCGGTGCTCTACCTGATCGCCGCGCTCGCCCGGCAGACCGCCTTCGAGGACCCCGCACGGTTCACCGCCGTCGTCCTGGACGAGCTGTACTGGCTCACCTCGTCCGCCGAAGGCACCGCGCTGGTCCACGAGATCCTCCACGACGGCCGCAAACACGGCGCAGGCCTGCTCGCCGGCTCGCACGACGCCGCAGAACTCGGCCCCGACCGCGGCCTGATGGCCTACCGGGCACTCGCCCGCACCGCCGACCGCGAACGCGCCCGCCGAGGCCTTGAGTTCGTCGGCCTCGACCCAAGCGACCCGGAGCTACTGCGGCTGGTGACCACCGGTCTGTCCCCCGTCGGCCACACGGGCCGCGAGGGCGAGTTCCTGCTGACCTGCCCGCGGCAGAACACCGGCCGCATCAAGGCCGTCATCCCGCGCATCCAGCGCATCACCACTTCCATCACCACCACGCCAGGACGCCGCACGAGCGCCCCACCGCGCTCCGCATCCGCTGCCGGTGAGGTCATGGGTGCCCGTCCGAAGGAGCACCTCTGATGCCCACTTCTTCCGGGGCCCGTTCTGGGCGTATCGCCGCGGCCGGGAGCATCCTCACCGTGATCGCCGTCGTCGGCGGCGCGGTCATCCTCGCTCTCGGGGTGTGCCTGCCGGAAACTTGGTGGCCTCACACCGGGCAGGCGTTCGCCACCGATGCCCGCCCCGCGCACCACGAGCCCTGCGCGGCGATCGTCGGCCCGGCCAAGGCCTACTGCGAGCGCGGTGTCGCGGCCAATGCCTCCGCCGGTCATCAGAACGTGGCCGGCGGGACGTGGAGACTGGTGCCTGCCGGTGCGGGTGTGGGCGCTCTCGTGGTGTGGCGGCTGCGCGGCGCCGCTGGGCAAAGGCGGCGCTGACGTGTTCCGTCCAGACCTCGCGAGACTGCGTTCCGCCGGCTTCGTCGTGCTGCTCACCGGTGTGTTCCTCCTGGTGAACACGCAGGTCGTGTACGCGGCCGGCAGCAACAGCGAGACCGGAGATCTGCTCGCCCCGTTGAACATCTACTCGTCCGAGGGTGTCCCGATCGACGGGTACGACCTGAACGCCGACGGCGGGTCCATCGTCGCTTTCAAGTCGCAGGCCCTGGCCTTCGCCCTGTCCGGGCTGTTCACTCTGATCCGGCTGCTGGTCGGGCTGGCGGGGTGGGCGATCGAGGTCGCGTTCAGGTTCCCGCTGCTCAAGCTCCTCGCCAACCCGGCGCAGAAGGTCGCTGGCACCTACGACAGCGTGGTCGTCGACACGCTCGGGCTGAAGGGGCTGTTGCTGGCCTGGGCGTTTGTGTTCGCGGGGTTCATGATCGTGCGTGGCCGGGTCGGCCGCGGTCTGGGCGAAATCTTTCTCACCTTGCTCATCGGGGCGATCGCCGCGTCGGCTCTCATCCGCCCCGACACTCTGCTCGGCCCGGACGGGCCGCTGGGGCAGTCCCAGCAGGTGGCTGCCGAGGTCGCGCAGCAGAGCGTCGACTCCTATGACTGGGGCGGCAAGCTTGCCAGCTATGACCCGTGCGCGGGCATGGCCGGCAATGCCGAGATCAAGTGCGAGGAGCGGGAGGGCGAGGGGCCGGTCTCCTCGGCAGAGGTGGCCCGACCTCTCCAGGATTCCATCACCAATGCCTTGATTGTGAAGCCGTACATGCTGCTGCAGTACGGGCGCATCCTGGACCCGGCCAAGGATTCTGACCTCAAGGCGTACGCCGTCCATCTGAAGTGGGTCACCGGTGGTTACATGCCTCGTGCGGAGACGGAGCCCTCGGACAAGGCCAAGGACGCCTGCAAGAAGATCGTCGGGCAGGCCAAGAAGTACTGCGAACGCGGTGTCGACGGCATCCCAACGCCCATCACCGATCCGCCGGAGCTCACGCCAGGCGGCGAACTCCTGTACGCCTCCAGCGCGATCGTCACCGACGAGGACCAGGCGTTCGCCGCGTTCCTCTCGGACATGAAGAAGGCCGGCCCGGTCGGAAAGTCGTGCGCGGCCTACGCCGAGAAGCCCACCTGGTGGCGAGTCGGCGGTGCCTTCCTGCTGCTGATCGCCGCGCTGTTCATCTGCGGCATGCTGCTGTCCAGCGCGATCGTTCTGCTCGGCACCCAGGGTGTGTGCGCGGCCGCGGCAACCGTCGGCGGTGTCACCTTCGTCGCGGGCATGCTGCCCGGGCCCGCGCGCCAGTCGGTGTGGAAGTGGCTGTCCGTGTGGGGCATCGCGGTCCTGGCCGTGGTCGGGATCTGCGCGTTCATTCCCTTCTTCGGGATCGCCGTAGACGCCACCATCACCCACGGGCCCGACCTGATGGTCGAGCGGATCCTGCTCATCGACGTCCTCGCCATCGCCGGAGCGGCTGGACACCGCAGACTGCTGACCGGGATCGCCTCCTTCGGCCGGCGCATGGCCATGCGGATGCGCTACGCCAAGGTCGGCGGTACCCACCTGCCCGGCGACACCTCCGAGCTCGGTGCCGCGCTCGCCATGAACTCCCCCGCAGCGATGGGCGGATACGGCGCGGGACTGCGTGCCTTCACCGGCGGGGGCGGCGGCAGGTTCGGGCTGCTCGGCACCCGGCAGCGGTTGATGGGCGCGCTCACTTCCCTGTTCGACGGAGCGGGCATGCCGGTGGACACCGGCGGCATCCTCGCCGATGCCACGGCCGAAGCCGGGCGCGGCCTGGCCCCGCTGACTGCGGCCGCGGCCGTGGGCGGGCTGGGCGCACGGCTCGGCGTCAAAGGTGCTGGCTGGCTGCTGATCGGACGGCGGCCGGACAAGGAGCAGTTGGCCAAGTGGCGCAAGCCCACCGCCGACGGCGATCCGAACACGGGCGGGTCATCGGACGGCGGTTCAGGCGGTAGGGGGCCGCGTCGGCCCGGGGGGCCGCCCGACCGGTATCGCAACGAGGACGGGCAGGTCGTCGACCGCAACACCGGCCAGGTGCTGCACGACCAGAACACCGACCGCACCCTGCTGTCGACCCGGGCCCACAACCGGCTGGTCCGCTTCCGCGGGTACCGCATCCTGCACCGCGGGGGCCGAGCCGTGTACGGGGCGACCGTTGGCCTGCCGGCCACTGTGCGCCGCGCGCGGTCGGGGGGCTCGCGCTACTCCCAGGACGCCCGACAGCAGGTGCGGGTATGGGGCAACACCGTCCGCGAGGACGGCCGGGCCTGGGGCGAGACCGGGCGCCACGTGGCCCGGGTCATCCGCGAGCACTCCGACGACAGCGGCGGAAGCGGTCCGTTCACCAGCCGCCGCCTGCCGACCGCCGCCACGCCGGCCGCGACCCCCCGCCCGGCACCCCGTCCGCGGCCTGAGCCCTCCGGTCGTCCTTCGGGCCATCCGGCCCCTGCCCCCGCACGGCCGGCCGCGCCTGCCGGCGGTCCCGCAGCAACTCCGCCCCCGGCACCGCTCCCCCGCCGGGACGGCCCTGCGCCGGTGCCTCGGCCCGACCTCGGCAGGCCCGGGCGTCCGGTTCGTCCCGGCGACGGTGACGCGGGCGGTTCCGCAGGCACCAGCAGCCAGGCCCGGATACAGGAGGCGATGCGGCAGGCCGAAGCGCTGCGCGAAATGCGGGCCCGGTGGGGGACCGAGGACGGTGAGGACGAGTGAGGCCGTCCCGGCGACGGATGGCGCGGTGGGGGTGTGTGGTGGCGCTGCTGATGTTTGCCGCCGTGTGCTGTGCCGCGCCGGTGGGGAACGCCATGAGCGCGTACGCCGCGCTGAAGACGGGTGCCCAGGACGACGGCGGGATCGCCGAGGGCGGCAGTGCCGCGGACATCCCGCCGCGCATGCTGGCCGCCTACAAGAAGGCTGTGCAGCAGGTCGGGACGTATATGCCGAAGTGCCAGGGTATGCGCTGGCCGATCCTGGCCGGGATCGCGAAGGTCGAGTCCAACCACGCGGTGGGCCGCAACATCGCCGTCAACGGCGACATCCGCCCGAAGATCTACGGGGTGCTCCTCAACGGCTCCGGCCAGGGCGGCAACACGACCGTCGTCTCGGACACCGACGGTGGCAAGTGGGACGGAACCTCTCAAGGGGAGCGTGCGGTCGGTCCGTTCCAGTTCCTGCCCTCCACGTGGGAGTCGATCAGCAAGGACGGCAACGGCGACATGGTCGCCGACCCGCATAACGCCGACGACGCAGCGCTCGGCGCCGCGATCTACCTGTGCGCAGGCGGCCGCGATCTGGCCAAGCGCGCCCAACTCACCGCCGCGATCTGGCAGTACAACCACTCGAACGCGTACGTCACAGGCGTGCTGGGCTGGATCGACCAGTACACGGCAGCCTCCAAGAACCCGGACCTGAAGAACGTCCCGGAAAAGGTCCGCACGGTGCTCGAGGCGGCGCTCTCCCAGCAAGGGGTGCCCTACTCGTGGGGCGGCGGCAACGCCAGCGGAAAGTCGTACGGCATCTGCTGCTCCCCCAGCGGCAAAAGCGGCACGGACATCAAAGGCTTCGACTGCTCCGGACTGGCTGTGTACGCGTACGCCAAGGTCGGCATCAGCCTGCCACGCACCGCGGCCGCCCAGGCCAGTACCGGCCATCGCATCCCCGCCAGCCTCGGCACCGGCGCCCTCGACCCGGGCGACCTCGTCTTTTACGCCTACGCCCCCGAACACGACACGACGATCTACCACGTCGGGATCTATGTCGGCAGCGGTCAAATGATCAACGCTGCCCGCCCGGGCACTGTCGTCCGGCTGGACTCGGTCACCGCCATGTCCGGCTTTGCGGGGGGCGCGAGGCTGCTGTGACCACCACCCCACGCTCCCCGCGTCTGCTGTTGCTGAGCACTGCACTGCTCGCCGTCGCCGGCATCGCCCTGCTGGTCATGGCGCACGATCAGGAGCCACTGGCTCCGGCAACGTCGTCGACCGCGCGGGCGACCACGGATCCGTCATCCGCGCCCGCTGCGCCGGGGCGGAAGCCAGCCGTGGCCACGGCTCCCTCCACGACACCCTCGGGATCGACACCGTCAGTCGCCCAGTCCGCTCTGCCGCCACATGGCGAGGGCGTGGCCGGCGACCGGGCCATCCAGCAGTCACTGGTGGCGGCCTGGCCCTGCGACCTCCCCGCCGCCGACGAGCGGGAGTTGCTCACCGCTGGTCGCGCGCTGCTGCGCGCGGACGCCACCGGAGTCGGCCGCGCAGCGTGGCCGGGCGTCTTTCCCGGCTCCGGCCAGGAGGTGGTCCCGGCGTTCGCCACCGCTCGTTTCCGCATCCAGGCGGCGATCGCCCGCCGCGACGGCAGGCCGGACAAGGCGGTGGTCCATCTGGTGTGGGCCGGCATGGACCGCGGCGGCACCTTCACCGACCTCCGCATTACCGACTGGCGCTTCGCCCGGACTACTTCGAAGAAGGAAGCAACGACGTGGAATCCGCAGCCCCGTACCTGACGGACCGGGCCGATGACACGGCCGCTGGTCAGGTACTCGGCCTGATCTCCAGCCTGGTCGACGCCGCCGACTGGCTCTACGACCATTGGTACCTGCCAGCCGTGGTCATTGCCGTGGCCTGGAGGGTCGGCAAGATGGTGGTGCGCCGGCTCGCGGCCAAGGCTTCGGCCGAGCGGATGGCCCTGGAGCTGGTGTCCAACCGGCACTTCGACCCCGGCCTGGAGGAGATCTTCCGCCGCGGCGTGCAGCTCGCCCGCGCGTCCACGGCCATGCCCTGGTGGGCGCCCCGCCGGACAAAAGCCGTGCAGATCCGGCTACGCGCGGACGGCTCCAGCCCGCTGCGCTACCGCATCGAGGGCCCGGCCGGCGGTCAACGGCTGTTGTCCATCACCCCGTTCGGGCCGGACGTCACTGTCACCCGGGGCCGGCCGATCGCCGACAAGTCGCGCACGCACACCGTGCGCGCGGAGTTCATCCTGCGCGGCAAGCCCACTGCCCCGCTGCGTGAGGTGCCCCTCACCCCTGACCCGCTGCAGCCCCTCATCGACGCCGTGGCCGACCTGCGCTCCGAGCTCGGCGACCTCGCCGAGATCCGGCTCGACATCCAGCGCGCCCCCAAATGGGCCCTGCGGGCACGCAGGATTCAGTTGCTGGGCGCCGCCCGCCGTGCGGAACGCCGGGAGGCCCAGCGGGCCGCGCGCTGGCTGCGGCAGGATGCCGGCGGCCTCGAGGATTCGCTTACCTGGCAGCTTCAGCAGCTGGTCAGTGACAAGCCCGCTGCGGGCGCCGGCCGGCGACTGGTCATGCCGCCGGTACCCCGCCGGGTCGAGCCAGCCGAGGCGCTGGGCAAGCTCGCCGACGACGACCACCTCGTCCGGGTTCAACTACTGGTGATGTGCGCCTCGAACACCGAGGGCCGCGCCCAGGCCCGGCTCGCCCAACTCCAAGCCGCGCTTGACGTGTTCGGCGGCCGCTCAAGGTGGGCCATGCGCGGATGGCGGCTGGGACCGTGGCGGATCGGCGCCGACCACTGGCCCACCAAGCGCGGCTTCGAGCGCCGCTGGAACCTGGGGCACTGCCAGCCGCCTCGCGCCAACTGGGTGAGGCTGGAAGAGCTGACGGGCCTGCTCAAGCCGCCCACCATCAACTGCCGTCTGCCGGTGCTCGCCGGGGACCTGCCGACGTTCGAGTTCGGCGATCCGAAGCTGCTGCTGCAGGGCACCTACCGGGGCCCGGACGGCCGTGAGCGCCTGGTCGCCACCTACGCTGAGGAGACCCTGTTCGAGGTCGGCGTGGGCAAGGCAGGCGGCGGCAAGACCGAGCGGGCTTTGGCACAGGCGATCGGCTGGGCGCATGCCGGGGGCGGCCTGCTGTTCGTCGACCCGCACCGCGACTCCTGGCCCCGCGCCCTCCCGTTCCTGGCCCACGGCCATCTGATGCGGCGGATCGCGCTCGTCGACCTCAACGGCCTCGGCGACAACCCGCGGGTGAGTTCGTGGAATCCGCTCGGCATGCACCAGGGCCAAACGGCGCACGAGGTCGTCGAGGCGATCGCTGACGCCTACGCCTCTGCGTTGGCCTGGGACGACGCAACCGCACCCCGGGCGATCACCATCCTCACCGCCGCGCTGGCCGTCCTGATCGCCGTCAACGAGGCCGCCTGCCGGGTCGGCCGCCCCGAGGACCAGGCCACGATCTTCCACGTGCGTGCACTGCTCGCTGATACCGCGTTCCGCAAGTCGGCGCTTGCCGCGGTCGCCGACCGTCTGGACGGGGAGACCCGATCCTGGTGGCAGGTGGTCTTCCCGACCTTGCCGCCGGACGCGTTCGCCGTCGTCCTCAACCCGATTGCCCGGCTGGCCGCCAACCCGATCACTCGTGCCTTCCTCGGCCAGCCGGTCGGCGTCTACAACATCCGCGGGGCAATGGACTCGCGGATGGTCGTGTGGGTGTGCCCGGGCGGCAACGGGCCCACCGACCGGCTGGTGACCGCGCTGCTGGCCCGTGATCTGCTGCGGGCCGTGCGCTCCCGGCGTGACACCCCGGAAGCCAAGCGGGTGCCCTTCCGAACGTACTTCGACGAGCTGATCACGCTGACTGGCGCGGCGCCCGAGACCATCGCTGCCATGTTCGAGGACTTTCGGAAGTACAAGTGCCAGGTCCACGGCATGACGCAGCTGCTGGCACGCCTGCCCTCGCCGGTGCGACTGTCCCTGGTGCAGAACGCGTCCACGCTGGCCACCACAGCCGGGTCGAAGTCCTCGATCGCGCCGATCACCGCCGAGTGGGGCGACAGCCCGAGCCCGGACCGGGTCGCCACCATGGCACGCTTCGAGCACTACGCCTCCATGAACGTGCGCGGCCGCCGTGTCGGACCCGTCCAGTTGCGCGGCCCCTATCTCGACGACGTCTTCGCCGCCCAGGCACGCCCGCAGCACGTCCCCGCCCTGGACCGGGCCGCCCAGGCGAACGCCCAAGCGCTCCCTCTGGACCAGCTCACCGATCGCGTCGCGCAGCAGCTCGGCCGGGTCGCCGCCTTCCTCGCCGCGCACGCTCCTGCCGACGCCGCTGTCCACCTGTCGAAGGAGGAAAGCGAATGGAACTGACCACCGCCCAAAGCAAGGA
This sequence comes from Streptomyces adustus, assembly GCF_009377175.1. Lineage (GTDB taxonomy): Bacteria > Actinomycetota > Actinomycetes > Streptomycetales > Streptomycetaceae > Streptomyces > Streptomyces adustus. Next base: position 21,481 of record NZ_VJZD01000004.1, on the reverse strand, counting down.
ACGGACGCCAGTGGGCTTCGCGCCCAGCCCCACATGCAGAGAGGGAGTGCACCCCTTGCCCAGCCGCGGGCCGCGCCTCCGCTCCCATCGGGGCCAGCCTCGGTCCGTGGGCGAAACGGGGACGTCGGTCGCTTTCCAGCGAGAGCAACTTGCCGATGCCACTGTCCTCGTGTGACCGCATTTGACCAGCGTTACTCAGGACAACTCGCTTATACGACTGGGAAGTTGACTGGCATTTGCGTAGTGTTCCGATCACAGAGAGCGCGAATGCCCGATCCAATCAGGGCTCACGGTCGGGTTGGGCTTCAGGGCGACTGCAGACTGGGCAGTCTGGTCGCCGGGCACTGATCAAGGAGGGATCGTGACCCGCCAGGTAGAGGCACAGCCGCGACTTTCACCCTGTGCGCCGCTCTGCACAAACGGATCACCGCAGCTTGGATGGGCCATGGCCCTGGTCTGCCGCCGCAAGGCGCCCAGGGAGGCGGCCATCTGCATCACGTTCGTATGGGGAGACAACGTGACACGAGGACCACATCGTTCGTCATGGCTGACCGCGGCCAGCATCCGATATCGACACACGGTGCCGGCCATGCTGGTGACCCTTTTCGCGGCCGCCGCGATGACGGGTTGCTCGTCCAGCGGCGACGGAAAGGCCGAGGAGTCGCCGAGTGCCAGCACTGCGAGCCCCACGAACTCCCCCAACGCTGAAGAAGCCCAGGCGCGGAAAGACGTCATCGCCGCTTACCGCGGCATGAACGACGAAGAGGTCAAGGCGTACGCGAAGTCGTCACTCGCCGGGAGCAACATCACCAAGTACGCCACTGGCGCAGCGCTACGGGACGCGAAGGACACGGTCTTCGTCAACATGCGGAACGGCATCGTCGTCAGGGGTGAACCAAAGGTGACAGCTACCGAAGATGACGTTGCGCTCAGTGCCGCGGGCACGCGGGCGACTCTCACCGTGTGCTTCGACCTGAACACGTGGGAGTCGATCGATAAGAAGACGGGCGAGAGCGTCACCCCACCCAAGCAGGTCAAGCGGTACGTCATCACCGCTCACCTCCAAAAGCAGAGCTCGGAGTGGCTGGTCACCGACGAGAAGGCGAACAAGGAGAAGACATGCTGAGCCAGCGCGCCCTGGCAGGCGCCGCGCTGGCCGCTCTGCTCGCCTTAGCGTCAGCAGAAGTCACCGCGTATGCCGGCGGTGGCAAGGTCGTCTGCAATGAGAGGGGCCTGTGCCGGGTCGTAGCCGACGACACCACCACCACACCTGGTAGAGACGGTAACGGCGAACAGGCCTCGGACGGCAAGTCCGCCAATCCGAAGTGCTACGACAGCAACATGGTCGGCGACACGGAAGTCCCCTGCTATCTGGAGCACTTTGGCTACTGGGTCAACGGCCGCAATTGCTACTTCCAGAGACTCGACCCCCAACCACCTGCGGGTGATCCCCGATGGGCGGGGCACACCCCGGAAGACGGCGCGGTCTACAGCGCGTACTGCCCTGACAACCCCAACATGACCAGCCAGTGGTTCGCCCAGCCTCCGAACGGCGCCGCGGGCGTGGATCCCGAAGTGCTGGCACTGCAGGCGGTCAAGAAGATGACGCTGAGCGGCCCGGACATCGCCAGCCCGCGCACTGCTGGCAAGTACATAGTCGGCGTTCCGATGTGGATGTGGGTCAACCAGAGCGCGACGACGTACGGGCCTCAGTCGGCGTCGGCGTCTGCCGGCACCGTGACGGTCACGGCGACGGCGAAGGTGTCGAAGATCGTATGGCAGATGGACGATGGCGCCACCGTGACGTGTACGGGCCCGGGCACGGTGTACTCCGCGTCGTCCGGCATGGCCGATTCCCCGACCTGCGGTCACCGCTACGCCAAAACCTCGGCTGAGGCCCAGGGCAGCAAGTACGCGGTGACCGCGACCTCGACGTGGTCGATCGACTGGGAAGTCACCGCCGGAGGAGGCGGACAGACCGGCCAGATGACGGAGACCCGGCAGTCCCGGATACAGGTGGCAGTCGGCGAACTGCAGGTCGTCAGATAACGCCACCGGAAGGACGAGACGTTGAGCAAGACCCAAGAATTAGACGCCGCCAGATCGAGCGGCATCCCCCAGCAGGGACGCGTCGCAGGACCCGTGGCACCGCCCCGGGTGTCGGCGCGCAGGCGCAGACCAGGTGTCATCGCGCTGTCACTGGCCCTGATCGCCGCCGGCGGCGCCGGGGTTGCCGTCCTGCTGCTGCAGGTCGGCAACCGCACCGACGTGGTGACCGTGGTCCGTGATGTCCAGGTCGGCCAGGTCCTCACCGAGGGCGACCTGGGCCGGGCATCCGTAGCCCTGGACCCGGCCGTCAAGGCGGTACGCGCCGACGATCTGAAGTCGGTGGTGGGCAAACGGGCCGCGGTGGAACTCAAGCCGGGCTCGCTGCTCGCCCCCTCGCAGGTGACCAAGGACAACCTGGTGAAGGCCGGCGAACAGTTGGTGCCGATCGGCCTGGAGCCCAAGCAGATCCCTGCCACCGCGCTGGTGCCGGGCCAGAAGGTTCAGCTGGTACGCGTACCGGCCCTGGGCACCACGGACGCGGACAAGACATCCGATGCTGCGCCACAGACCATCAACGGCCGCGTCGTGAAGGCTTCCGACGCCGCTCCCGGGACAGGAATCGTGGTCGTGGACGTGGCCACTTCCGCCGCCGACGGGCCCACGGCCGCCGCATGGGAAGCAGCCGGCACCCTGCGCCTGGTCCTCGCCGCCCCGGACGGTCACTGATGGCTGTCATCGCGCTCGCTGGCTGCAGTGGTGCTCCCGGCGTGACCACGAGCGCCCTGGCCCTGTTGCTGTCGTGGCCGCTGGAGCCAGGGCGGAACATGGTCCTGGCCGAGTGCGACCCGGACGGCGGGGCTGTGCTGCACGGACTGCTGCAGGGCACGCTCGGCGACCGGTACGGGCTGCGCAACCTGTCGGTCGCCGCCCGCAAGGGCGAGTTCAGCGACGCGTTCTGGCGCCAGCTCATCGACCTGAGCAGTGAGGACGGCGCGCAGGAATCGCCGCGCAACCGGCTGCTGCTGCCCGGTATCACCGACCCCTCTCAGTCGGCGAGCCTTGGCCAAGCCTGGAAGATGCTCGCGCAGATGTTCCGCGGTATCGAGGCCGAGAGCGGCCACGACGTGCTGATCGACCTCGGCCGCCGCGGGGCGTACGGGCCGTCCGGGACCCTTGCGGAGCACGCCGACGCCACCTTCGTAGTGGTCCGCAACACCTTGCGGTGCTTGCAGGCAGCAGAGGGCCGGGTACGCGCGCTGGAAGAGCGTGTCGGTGACGTCGGCGTGCTGGTGATCAACGAAGGTCCGTATCCGGCGGGCGAGGTGCAGCGTGTGCTGCAGGTTCCGGTGATCGCGACTCTTCCGTACGCGCCGGACGACGCTCGCGTGTTGTCCGACGGTGCCGAACAGCCCCGTCGGTTCACCAGGTCGCCGTTGATGAAGGCCGCCCGCACCAGCAGCTCGCTGCTTCTCCAGCGGGCCGCGCTGCGCCGGGCCCGACTCGATCCGCGCATCCCTCGCGCAGCCGGCGGGGAGGTGACCCGTGCACGCTAGGCCCCTGCACCCAGACCCCATGGTGGCGCCGCTGCCCCCGGAGCGGGGACATCGGACTGCCGACGCACCGGCGCCTGCCGGTGCTGCGGCCGGTACGCAGGTGCTCGGTACGGCAGCTCCTCAGATCACCGTGGACTACCGGGTGGCCCGGGAGATTGCGTCCCAGGTCGCCAAGCAACGTGAGGAACTGCTGAAGGCGACGCCCGATATGGACCGGGCCAGCGAAGAGCAACGCTGCCTGGACTGGATCAACGAGGCGGTCGCCCTGTGGTCGGATGCCCAGGCGATGGCACCGCAGGAGGACGAAGTCCTGCGGCGTGCCGTGTACGACCTGCTGTTCCGAGCTGGTCGGCTTCAGCCGTATCTCGATGACGACCGGGTCGAGGACATCATCATCCAGGGCCCGCACGAGGTGTGGCTCGACTACGGCGACGGCGAGCGCCAGCGGGTCGGGCCGATTGCGGACTCCGAGGAAGAGCTGCTGGAGCTGCTGCGGGAGCTGGCACGCGGGTCCGGGCACAGTGAGCGCACCATCTCTACCGCGAATCCCACGCTGGCTTTGTCGCTGCAGGACGGCTCCCGTCTGCAGGCGATCACGGGGCTGGGGCCGATGACGTATGCGGTCATCCGCCGGCACCGGATCTCCCATGTGAATCTCGACGGCCTGGTGCGGCTGGGCACGATCGACCCGGTCCTGCGTGAGTTCCTCGGTGCGTGCGTGCGCGCGGAGAAGAACATCATGATCGCGGGGAAGCAGAAGGCCGGGAAGACCACACTGCTGCGGGCGATGCTCAAGGAGTTCGATCCGGACTGCCGGTTCGCCACCATTCAGACCGAGGACGAGCTGTTCGCCCATACCAACGGCTACCACCGCCAGGTCGTCTCCCTGGTCGGACGGGAGTCCAACGGGGAGAAGGACGTCACCGGGCGGAGTGCCGGTGAGGTCACGCTGCTGGACTTGATGCATCCGGCGCTGCGGATGTCGCTGGAGCGGATCGTGGTCGGCGAGGTCCGCGGCCCCGAGGTCGTCGCCATGATGCAGGCGCTGACCAACGGCTCAGGCGGAAACCTGTGCACCATCCACGCGCGTCGCCCCGACATCATCTTCGACCGGATCGCCGAGCTCTACGCGCTCGCACAGGACAACCTCTCCGAGCAGCTCGCCTACCGGCAGACCGCCAACGGGCTCGACTTCATCGTCTACGTCGACATGACGGACGAGACGCAGATCGGCGGCCGCCGCCACCGCTACGTCTCCCACGTGCTGGAACTGACCGGGATCGGCGAGAACGGCCGCCCCGCCACCAACGAGATCTTCTCCCCCGGCCGCGAGTGGGGGGAGCTGCGCGCGGTCCCCCGGATGGACCCGGGCTGCATCGATGACCTGCGCCGTGTGGGCTTCGACTCCGGTCTGCTACAGCAGTCGTACGGGGCCTGGCAGGCACCGCTGCCGCTGAAGGTGGGGGCAGGCCGATGACACTGCTGCTGGGACTGCTGTGCGGCATGGCCGTGGCCGGCGGACTAATCGGTGTCGTGGCGGGACTCGTGGGCACCACGGCGCCGCGCCGGGCCCCGCTGCTCAAGCGCTGGCAGGCAGCCGTGCGCGGAGGGAAGGACCAGAGCGAGGACACCCGGCTGCGCCGGCGGACGCTCATCGCCGCAGCCGTCGTGGTCTTCGTCGCTGTGTGGCTGGTCTCGGGGAACTTCGTCGGCGGGGCGCTCCTGGGGGCTGCCGTCATCGGCGTGCCCTGGCTGATCAGCCCGGCACAGATGGCGCGGGACCGCATCGGCCAGCTGGAGAGCCTGAGCGAGTGGACGCAGCGGCTCGCCGGCCTGCTCCGGCTGGGCATGGGTCTGGAACAGGCAATGATCACCAGCCGTCAGGGGGCGCCGGACGAACTCGCCCCACAGATCGTCAACCTGTCCGACCGGCTGCGCCTGGGCTGGCGGCCGGACGGGGCCCTGCGCGCGTTCGCCGAGGAACTCGACGACGTCACTGCCGACAAGGTGGTCGCCGCGCTCCTCTTGTCCGTCAACGACCGCGGCCCCGGCCTGGCTCAGGCCCTGGAGGATCTGTCGGACACGGTGCGCGAAGAGGTCGCCCGCAAGCGCGCCATCGAAGCGGACCGGGCCAAGCCCCGCACCACCGTGCGGTGGATGACCATCATCACCGTCAGTGTCGTGGTGGCCGGGTTCTTCGTGCCCAGCTATACGAAGCCGTACTCGACGCTCCTCGGAGAGCTCGTCCTCGCCTTCCTGACGGCCGGGTTCGTCGGCGTGCTCGCCCTGATGCGGCAACTGGGCAATTTCCGCCGCGTCCCGCGATTCCTGATCATCGACCCAGCCAGCACCGTCCGGCTGCCCGCACCGGAGCCGGAGCGGCCGGCCGCTGCCCGCGAGCCGGAAGGAGCCGCCCCGTGAACCTGCTCCCCGTCGTTGCAACCGGCGGCACGGTCGGCGCCGGCGTCGCACTGCTGATCCGGGAACTCCTGCCGCCTCAGCCCGCCTTGGGGCCAGCCCTCAAGCGCAGCGCCCCAGCCACACTGACCGTGCCCGAACCGGAACTGGACCGCGAGGAAGTCTGGGGCCGGTGGCTGCTGGCCCGCCTCGAGCGCCTGCCAAGCGTCCGGGTGCCCACCACGAACCTGGCCCTGCTCGGACAGGGGCCAGGCCAGTTCATGCTCAAGAAGACCGCGCTCGCAGCTCTCGGGCTCTTCTGCCCGGTGATCGCGACGATTCCATGGATCATCGCGGGCGTAGGCCTGCCTTTCTATGTGCCCGCCGCTGTCGGACTCATCGTCGCCGCCCTGCTGTTCATCACCCCGGATCTCGCCGTGCGGGACCAGGCCAGGCGGGCACGGGAGGAGTTCGCGCACGCCCTGTCCGCCTATCTCGACCTGGTCGCGCTCAAGCGGGCCGCCGACGCCGGTCCCGCCGAGGCCCTGGAGAAGGCCGCCGAGGTCGGCCAGGGCTGGCCCTTCCTGTATCTGCAGAGCGCACTGCGCCGGGCCCGGCTGGAGAAGATCCCGCCGTACCAGGCGCTCACGGAACTGTCCGCTCAGTACGAGCTGCCCGTCCTGGACGACGTCGCCGACATCATGCGCGGCAGCGCTACCGACGGCGCGGCCGTCTACAAAGCGCTGCGGGCCCGCACCGCCGCCCTCAACGCCGAACTCCTCGCGGATCAGGCCGCCGAGGCGAACGCGGCCAGCGAAAAAATGACCGCGCCCGGAGCCTTGCTCGCGGTGTTGGTGATGCTGCTGATGGCCTTCCCCGCCGTGATCCGCATGCTGACGGTCTGAAGAGACCATGCCGACTTATTCAACGCCCCAGAGAGGTCAAGGAACATGAAGCACACCGCAGCCCGCACCCGTCGTGCTGTGCTCCCTGCGGCCACCCACCCGCACACCGCCACGTCACGCGGACCGGGGCGTGGCCGCTGGGGTGCACGCACCTGGGCACGCGCCAACGGCGCAGTTCTCCGGCTCACCACTCGAGTGCAGGAAGGCCTTCAGGAGGCCTCCCGCCGGCCGGACCGCGGCGATATCTCCACCACGACCGTCATCATCTGGGTGGCCGCCGTCACCGGTGCCGTCCTGATCGCCGGGACCATCGCCGTCGTGATCGCCAAGTACAACGGCAAACTCTCCGGCCTGTGATGAAGCCTCCCAAGCCGCGGACGGACTGGTGGCAGGGGCGACGGTGGCGCGACGACCGCGGGGACACCAGCATCCAGATGGCGATCGTCTTCCCGTTCGTGCTGCTCGCCACAGTCGCCGTCATCCAGGCCTCCCTGTGGTACTACGCCCGGCAGATCGCTCTGACCGCTGCCCGCGAAGGAGCCACCGCCGCCCGGGCCTATCAGTCGAGCCCGGCCGCAGGTGCCAGCCAGGCACGCAGCGTGCTGGAGCGCACTGCGGGTGACAGCCTGCGCGGCTACAGCGTCGCCGCGAGCAGCGACGGGCAGCGGGTGCGGGTTGAGGTGTCCGGTATGGCCCTGTCGATGATCCCCGGGGTGTCGGGCCTGCAGGTCACGCAGTCGGCATCCGGGCCCCGGGAACGCTGGGTCAGTCCGGGGGAGTGAATCGCGTGCCATCCATGGCTCTTTGGGCAGGCAGACTACGCAGCGATGAGGGTAGTGCCGCGATCGAGGCGGCAATCGTCCTGCCAGTGTTGATCATGTTCTTGTGCATGGCGATCGCGGGCGGCCGGATCGTCACCTCCGGCGCGAAAATCGACTCCGCGGCGGAGGACGCGGCCAGGGAGGCGTCCATCCACCGCACGGCGGCGGCCGCACAGAGCGCAGCGCAGGCGGCGGCAGCCGAGTCTCTGGACGACCAGGGCATCAAGTGCTCGTCGACCAACGTCAGTGTCAACACTGGCGGTCTCAGTGTGCCGGTCGGACAGGTCGGCACCGTCACCGTGACCGTGACTTGCGTGGTCAATCTGTCCGACCTTCTGCTTCCAGGCGTGCCAGGAGCCAAGACGCTCACGTCGACGGCGACCTCGGTGGTGGACCAGTTCAGGCAGAGGGGTGAGTGATGATCTTTCGCCAGCTTTGCCTGCGCCGAGCGCGGCTGGACGATGCCGGAGGCGTCACGGTGTTCGTCGCTGTGTGCGTCATCGCGCTGATCGGGATCATCGGCGTCGCCGTCGACGGTGGCAGCAAGATGCGGGCCACGGAACGCGCCGACTACATCGCCGGTGAGGCCGCGCGGGCCGGCGGGCAGGCCATCGACCCGGCCGACGCGATCGGCGGGAGGGCCATCGTCGTCGATCCGCAGGCCGCGGTCGCCGCAGCCCAGGCCTACCTGCGCTCCGCCGGTGTCACCGGCGCGGTCAGCGTGTCTGGCGACGGCACGTCCCTCACCGTCACGGTCACCGGCTCGTACGACACGAAGTTCTTGTCGGTGGTGGGGATCGGCTCGCTGCCTGTGTCCGGCCACGGCAAGGCCACCCTCCTGCACGGCGTCACGGCTCCCGAAGAATTAGGAATTTGATGCGCACCGCCCCCTCTCCCGCCGCAACTGCCGGCCGTACCTTGACGCGGATCCTCAAGGCCGTGCTGAGCCTGCTGGTCCTGGCGGTCACGGTCGCCGGGCTGCCACTCCTGCTGGCCTGGGCCACCCCGGTCATCTGGACTGCCAGCCACGATGACCTCACGCACCTGCTCGACCGGCAGGACACCGGCAGCGTGTTCCTGCTGCTGCTCACCGCAGTGGGCTGGATCGGCTGGCTGCAGTTCACGTTCTGCGCCGCACGCGAGCTCATTGCGCAGGTGCGGGGCCGGACCTGGCACGCCCCGCGCGGGATGGGCGCCTCGCAGCGTGCCGCGGCCTTGCTGATCGGCAGCATCCTGGTGCTGCTGCCCACCAGTTCGGCGCTGGCCTCCGACGCCCAGGCCGCTCCAACTTCCACGTCGGCACGCGTCCCCGGACAGGCCCAGGCGCCGCAGGCCGCCGGAACCGAGCAGGCCCAGGCGCCCGCGGCAAGCGCGCCTGGGTCTCGCGCCATGTACACGGTGCGCCAGACGCGTCCCGCGCAGAGCCTGTGGGGCATTGCCGAGAAGGAGCTGGGGGACGGCGAGCGGTGGCGGGAGATCGCCGCCCTGAACGGGGGCCGGACCATGGCCGACGGCACGGTCTTCCGCGCGAACAGCTTTCTGCAGCCCGGCTGGCAGCTGCAGATGCCCGAAACCGCCGCCGTGGGAGGCGTCAGTGCGCAACTCGGCGACAGCGCCCCGGCTGCCGGTGAGAAGGACGGGCACGTCGTCACGGTCCACTCCGGCGACTACCTGTCGAAGATCGCGGAGGATGAGCTCGGCGATGGCAATGAATGGCCGCGGCTGTTCGAGGCCAGCCGGGGCAAGCCGCAGCCGCGCGGCCTGCCCGAGATCACCGACCCGGACATGATTCACCCGGGGCAGCACATCACCGTGCCCGGCGCAGAGACCACCTCCCAGCCGCCCCAAGACCGAGGACGAGGCGAGAAGTCGGGCGGCCAGGAGACCACTCCCCCGGTCAGCCAGATCCCCAACGGCACACAGAAGCCTGGCGACGGCACGGGCGACGCACAGGCACCCGTGCCCAGCCAGAACGCGACAGGTGCACCGCAGTCGTCGGCGCCCAGTGCACCGTCCAGTCGTCCTGCCGAGCAGTCCGGGCAGGAGCAGGCTTCGCCGTCCGCAGCGGCGTCCTCGAGGCCTGAGCCCAGCACCTCGGCTTCGGCTTCGGCCGCCTCCCCGTCGACGTCGACGGAGCCATCCGGTGCCGCTGCCTCCTCCCCCAGCGCCCAAACGCCCCAGGCTCCGGTGCCGCCGTCGGCCGGCCCGCTGAACCTGCGCATCGTGCTCGGCGCCGGTGCGCTGCTCGCTGCGGCCATCACCGGCGCGCTCGCCCTGCGCCGGACCCTGCAGCGCCGGCGCCGCAGGCCGGGCGAGACGATCGCGATCGCCTCGGAGACCTCCGCCGCTGAGGCCCAGTTGGCGGCGACCGCCGAACCCGGCACCGCTGCCCGCCTGGACCTGGCGCTGCGGGCCCTGGCTCACTACGTGGCCCAGCAAGGGGAAGATGCGGTCCTGCCATCGCTGCGGGCCGCCCGCATCGGAGCCCGCACGGTGGAGGTACTGCCCGAGGACCTCGCCCAGGAGCCGGTGGCCCCCTTCACCTCCGGGCAGGGCGGCTGGTGGGTCCTGCCCGCTGATGCCGCACTCCTGGACGACGAGGCCGCCCGGGCCATACCAGCGCCGTACCCGGCGCTGGTCACGATCGGCAGTACCGAGACGGGCGACCTGCTGCTGCTCAACCTCGCGCAGCTGCCCGCACTGCTGCTGGACGGCAACCCGGTCCACATCACCGAGGTATGCACCTCGCTCGCCCTGGAACTCGGGATGAGTCCGTGGGCGGGCGACGTAGAGGTCGTCACCGTAGGGTTCGGCGAGGACCTGCCGCAGTTGCTGCCCACCGCGCGGATCGCGCACATGCGGCAGCCCACCCCTGCGCTGCGTGATCTGAGCGAACGCCTGCTGGAAATGCACCAGATGCCTGAAATGCGGCATCAGCCTTATCTGCTGCTGTGTGCGTCCGCCCTCGACGAAGACGCGGCCTGGCAGTTCGCCGACGTCATCGACCGGGCCGGGTCCGTGCCCGTCACACTGATCGCCCCGGCCGGCACCGCGGCCGCCCACTTCCCCGAGGCAGAGATCCTCAACGCCTCCCTCAGCGAGTCCCAGCCCTTCGACTACGCCGGTACCGACATCACGGTGCAGCGCCTGGAGCACGCCGCCTACCTGGAGATCGCCACCGCGCTGAAACTGTCCGGTCAGCCCTCCCACCCGGCCGCCGGGCCCTGGCAGAACGTCCCGGACGAGCTCGCCGGCACGCAACCGCCCCAGGAGACATCACCGCAGGAGTCCACCGCGACCGAGGGTGCGGCCTCGGTCCCGCCACCGGCAGAGGCGGCGGATGCGAACAACGCGGTCTTCCCGGCCCTGCTCGCCGCCGGCACCGATCCGTCCGGACTGCGCCTCCTCTCCCCCGCCGCAACAGCAGCCCAGCGCGACAGCGAAGCCGGTGCGGACACTGAAGCCACGGCGCCATCGGCTCCGGCTGCTGCGGACTCCGCCGACACAGCGGCGGGAGAGCAGAACGGGTGTGAAGCGCAGGATCTGCACGCACCGGAGATCCGGGTTCTGGGGCCGGTAGAGGTGACGGGCGTGGACAGCACCGGCCACGGCCCGAAGATGGCGCAGTTGGCCGCCTTGTTGTATTTCCGGCCCGGCCGGAGCGCGGATGTGCTGTGTACGGACATGGACCCCGTCAGACCGTGGTCGACGAGCACCCTCAATGCGCGGATGCAGGGGCTGCGCAGCTCGCTGGGCAGCGACCCGGCCGACAAACTCTATGTGCCTCGCCGCAAGGCGGGCGAGGACCCCTACCGTCTGGCTGCCGGTGTCCGCTGCGACTGGACCCGCTTCCTCCAGCTCGTCGAGCACGCCCTGCCGCTGGGCCTCTCCGGCTTGGGCGACCTGGAGAAGGCACTGACGCTGGTGCGGGGCAGACCGTTCGGCGGCCGGCCGCTGCCGTGGGCCGAGCCCCACCAGCAGGAAATGATCACGCGGATCATCGACATCGCGCACACCGTGGCCACCTACCGCATCCCTGCAGGCCCCCATCATGACGTCGTCGCCGCGCGTCAGGCCGTCGCGACCGGTCTCGACGTCGACCCCACGGCCGAGCTCCTCTACCGGGACTGGATGCGTCTTGAAGCTTCGCACGGGAACCGCTCCGGGGTGCACACCGCGATCACGCGCGTACAGCAGATCAACCGGACCCTGGACTGCTCGCTGGAGCCGGAGACTGAGCAGCTCATCAACGACCTCCTGAATGGCTCGGATCCTGCGGTGCGCAAAGCTTTGTAGCCGTTGGTGCGCACCGGGCGCTGGGAATGATGTCGCCTGGCGCGTCGGCAAGCAGGTCGATCAGGGCCGTCTTGAGACCTGTTTCGGGTGCGGTGCGGCGAAAGCCAAGCTGCCGCTGCACGTCCGGACCTACGAATGCGACGCCTGCCACCTGGTCATCGACCGGGACGCCAACGCCGCACGCAACCTCGCCGCCCTCGCGGCAGCCTGCATGACCGGTACCGGAGTGGCCGGAGACCAGGACACCCCCAAGCGGGTATCGAAGCCTCGCGGAGCCGACCAGAAGACCCGCGCCACCCGCCCCCGCCGCACGGCGGAGGCGGGGCGGGCAGGTGGCGCAACCCTGCCGCACCAGCGGCAGACAGAATCGAGAGACCCTACTCAAGCCGAGCCCCTGAGGCTCTGGTGACGAGACGGACCTTCCGGGCCGAAATGCCCGGAATGCTGAGACCTGACTACGGACTCAGCAACGGGAGATTTGGCCACTATTGGGACTGCGCGTGGTGGCGGATCAGTGCGTGCCAGCGCCGTTCGAAATCAACGGCTAGCGCTGCAATGTAGTCGGTGGCCAGCGGCCGGTTGTGCTGTGCAGTGATCCCGTGGGCTGCGCACTCCTGCGCAATGACCTCGAGCGACGGTGCGTCGTTGCGCACGCGCTGTTCCGCCCAGAGGTTGTAGACACGGAACGGCAGGAGGTAGCGGCGCAGGGTGGAAGGACTGACCGGCTTTCCGCCGCGACCGTTCATGCCCTTCGTGTTGGCGAGGTAGGCGGAGAGCTGCTCGGCCCGGGGTTCCTCGCCGTGCTCGGTTTGGTACTCCGCCCAGGCGAGGTAGTAGCGGTCGACTGTGGTGAGTGTGGCAGGCCCCTTGGCCGTGTCGTCCTCGTCCGCCTGGTCGATCGCGGCGTTCGCTCGCGGGTTGCGCATCTCCGTGGCAGGATGCGCGTCCGCACCGACGGGTGCCTCCTCGGGCTGGCCGGCGTGCGGGAGGGCCTCGTCCGAGGGTTCCTGCGTGATGAACTCGGCGGCTTCCGAGTTGGCGGCCGGCTCCGTCTCGTCGAACTCTCGCTGCCGAAAGCCCGCAACGAAGTGCTCTAGATCCTCGCCCGTGATGGGCTGGCCGTTGCTGCCAGCGACTTGGTCCCGCTCGTAGACGTATGTGGCGAGGGTGGCCGCATCGGGGTAGATCCCGTGCTGGTGCGCGTAGGTGAGCCACGCGCTGTAAAAGTAGTCGACCCACCCGACGTCCGCATCCTGCGGGGCTTGGCGTGCCTTCTCATTTGTGGCTGCGTGACGCTGCTTGAGGAGTCGCAGCAGGGGTTCAAGCTGCTTGTCAGACAGCGGACTGCCGGCTGCTGTCGCGATGCCGTACTGGTCTTGGAGCCACAGAGCGAACTGGGCGCTCGTCGGCTCGGATCCGAAGGCCGCGAGCCATGCCTGATAGGCATCGGCGAGGTGCTGGGCATGCCTTTGGCTCTGCGGTTCGTGCGGCTGGCCCGGAGATGCGTCTCGCGTCAGCTCAGTCAGTTGAGGTTGCTGCGGCCCGCGCACTTGTGCCAGTTCCTGTTCCGTCTCCTGAACGACGGTGGTCTCAGGCTCAGGGCTCTGCCGTTGCGCCGGGACCGTGGCACGCTCAACGGTGAACTGGATCGGCGGCGCGTCAATGCCCGCGGCGGCGAGGCCGGCGGGGGCGGTCTCGGACAGCGGGACGCCGTAGCGGGCCAGGCGCAGCGGCATCAGGGATTCCACGGGTGCCTTGCGGCGCCAGGTCCGGCCGAAGCGGGAGTGCAGGCGGGCCTGGTAGACGAGACGTTCCTGCTCCAGCTTGATGACCTGCTCGTAGGAGCGCAGCTCCCAGAGCTTCATGCGGCGCCAGAGCAGGAAGGTCGGCAGGGGGGAGAGCAGCCAGCGGGTGAGGCGGACGCCTTCCATGTGCTTGTCGGCGGTGATGTCGGCGATCCGGCCGATGGCGTGCCGGGCGGCCTCGACCGCGACGACGAACAGGATCGGGATCACCGCGTGCATGCCGGTGCCCAGCGGGTCCGGCCAGGCGGCGGCGCCGTTGAAGGCGATGGTCGCCGCGGTCAGCAGCCATGCGGTCTGGCGCAGCAGCGGGAACGGGATGCGGATCCAGGTCAGCAGCAGGTCGAGGGCGAGCAGGACGCAGATGCCGGCGTCGATGCCGATCGGGAAGACATAGGAGAAGTTCCCGAAGCCCTTCTTGATCGCCAGCTCGCGCACGGCGGCGTACGAGCCGGCGAAGCCGATACCGGCGATGACCAGTGCCCCCGTCACGACGACGCCGATCAGGACTCGGTGTAACCGAGTAAGTGCGGGCCTTGCGTCGGTCCCCGGCGCCGTCACTTCTGCTGCCACTCCTGTCTCGTCTTTGTTCGTACAGGAGTTCTCACCTTTCCACGGCTGCGGATTCTTTGTGTCAGATTGCGCAAGAAGCTTGTCCCCTCGGGCGCGAACGACGTTCCTTACCGGTCGTGACATGGCGCTAGGGAGGTGATGACGATGGCGTCGGTGCCATACCGCCCCTGTGGCGACTTGCAAACAAGGCGCCATCGCCCAGCAGGCGACTTCGCTGTACGCCCCCTCACTAAGGATGGCGCCACGGGTCATCCCAGCGGGACCGTGGCGTACGTCTCCCACTCGTACATCTGCCGGTCGCGGTGCAGCACGATCAGCTCGGCACTGGTGATCCGCGTACGGGCGGGCGTGAGATCGATGGTGGCTAGAGCAGTCTCGACCGGGACGGCCGGGCCGTCGCTGGCGCTGTAGGCCACCGACACGTGAGGAGTGAGCCCATCGGCGCGTTCGGGCACTTCGTCGAGGACATCGCCGATAGCCGCGCGGACACTGTCGCGTACCCGCCGCACCGGCGTGTCCGGGTGGACGTGCAGCAGGATGGCCTCCGGGTCGATGACGGCCGGGCCGATCTCGGCGTCGAAGGCCGCGACTTCGGCGAGTCGTTCCCCGGCGGCGTCCACGATCCTGTCGACGTCCTTCTCGCTCGTCTCGCCCACAAAGCCGATGCCCTGCATGGTGAGGTGCAGCCACTGGTCGGGGATCAGGGTGACGGTTTCTCCCAGTGGGGCGAGGGCGGCCCGGTATTCAGCGGCCAGGCGGTGGACATCGTCCTGTCCCTCGAAGGTGAGGTGTCAGGTGTAGAAGCGGCGGCCCACGCTCCAACCGGGCCACCACCACCAGTGGTTCCGCATGGTCTCGGTGTCCGATGTCATGACCGCGATCCAATCAGGCGGAGCCACCCCCTGGCGAGAGTGCGAGGTGCCGGGGAGCGGAGTCGAGGCAGAAGGCTTCGATCGCGCCGCGCAGACCTGCCCCGGCCGCTCCGACGACGCGGGCCATTTACCCCGATGGCCGACACATTCCCGTCCTCGGAGTCATCTATGCAGGCATTACGGCTTGCTCCTTGAACATACTTTTCGGCTGTTCAAGCAGACCCTGGGCTGGACCGTCCCCAAGGTCCGCGATCCACACACGGCCGGCCTTAAGACGTGGCTGATCACCTCCGCTCACACCCAACTCCGCCTGGCCCGGCCCCTCGCCGAGGATCTGCGCAGGCCCCGGGAGCAGCCAGCGCAGCCTCGTCGGCTCACCCCTGCCCGGGTCAGCCGGGCGTTCCGTCACCTCCGCGTGAAGGCCGCCCGTCCCGCCGACGTGCCCAGACCCTTAAAGGCCGGGCCCGGACGACCACCCGGCTCGAAGAATCGCAGGCCAACCCCACGTCACGAGCCCGGGAAGACCGTGAAACGAATCGAAGCACTCACCGAACACGTCCGCCTGAAACAGCAGCGAGGTCAATGATCAAGCTCAGACGTATCCGTTACGCCCTTGTGGGACAAGCGGTCCCCGTCTCAGGAAGGTGACCGGGTCCAGGCCGGGTCGGCGGCCGAGAGGCGGTGGGTGATCACGGAGGTGACCGCGAGGAGCAGCAGGGCCAGGCTCAGGGTGAGCACGAGGTGGCCGTGCAGGACCAGTTGGGCTCCGACGAGTGCGCCGAGAAGCATTGCCAGCACGGACAGGATGCGGCGGCCGGGCCGCGGCGCCGCCCCGCCGGCCGGGGTGGAGTCCGCGGCCAGCCCCGTCAGGGTCAGGGTCAGTACGGTCGTGGTGAGGTCCGGGACGCCGAGGCGCCGGGCGACCGCGTTCTGCAGGCCCATGCCGAGCCCGAGGAACACGATCAGCGTGTACTGGACACCCGTGGTGACCCGGCCGTCGGTGACCGCGGCCGCAGCCACGGTGACGGCGACCAGCACCGTCTGCACGGCGGTGGCCGTCTTCAGCAGGTTTCCACGGTGCGTCGCGAACCGGGTGCCGAGCTTGCCCCCTGCGAGCGCACCGAGAAGGAACGCCGTCAGCGCGACGACGGAGGCGAGCACGGACAGGTTCACGGCGTCGGCCAGAGCGAACCCCAGGAACACCACGTTGCCGGTCATGTTGGCGACGAAGACGTGCCCGAGCCCCAGATAACTCACCGCGTCCACCAGACCGGTGACCACCGTCAGCGCCAGCATCAGGGGAGGCAGCGGGCCATGGGGGTCCTGTCTGGACGGTGCGAGCGTGCGTACCGCGTCATTCAGCAGCCTGCGCATACTGCGTCCTTTCCGATTCTACGGACGGGCGGTGCAGCACCAGGCGGGTGAGCAGTCCGCTCACCGGGCCAGCCACGGTCGCGGGGAGGACGACCCACAGCGGCCAGGGCGTGACGCCCAGGGCTTGGTCGAGCGACCACCGGCCGGGCCCGGTGAGGGCCAGCGCCGCGGAGACGACGACGAGTACCAACGGGTATTCGTAGCCGTCGTTCTGCACCCACAGGCCCTTGGCCCGTTTGACGGTGCCCGCAACCGTCATCACACCCATGGCGGCCATCGCGGCCAGAGGTGTGAGCAGTCCGGCGACCAGGAACAGGCCGGCCCCGATCTGGCTGGCACCCGCGACGATCGCGGTCAGCCGCCCGCCGCGGAACCCGTCGTGGCGGAACTCCTCGGTTCCGCCCGCCAAGCCGTGGCCCCCGAGCCGGAAACTCACCTTCTGTACTCCGTGGCCGGCGATGAGAAGTCCCGCCACCAGCCGGAGGACCAGCAGTCCAGCGTTCATCTTTTCCTTGCCTGTTCCTGGCTCTGTCCTCGACCGCTCTGCGAAAGGGCGGAGATCAGCCGGCCGCGTGGGCTCCGATGACGGCCTGCGCGTAAACCACGCCGAGGCCGTAGGCACCGGCGTGCTCCTTCACCACGTCCATGACTGGCATGTAGGTCTCACTGCGGGCCCAGTCACGCTGCAGTTCCAGCAGCACCTGCACCCAGGTGACCGGGACGGCGCCGTCCTGGGCCATGCGCTGGATGGCGTGTTCGTGGGCCTGCGGGCTGACGCCACCGGACGCGTCGGTGACCACGTAGACCTCGTAGCCCTGGGCGATGGCGGAGAGCGCAGGCAGGGCGATGCAGATCTCGGTCCACAGACCGGCGAAGACCAGCTTCTTGCGGCCGGTGGCCTTGACCGCCTCGACGAAGTTGGCGTCCTCCCAGGCGTTCATCGTGGTGCGGTCGATGATCTGCTGGTCGGGGAAGACCTCGGGCAGCTGCGGCATGATCGGACCGGAGAAGGATTCGGCGGCCACAGTGCTCAGCACGACCGGCACGTCGAACGCCTTGGCGGCCTTCGCCAGGCCGACGGTCGCGTTGATGATCGCGGTGCGGTCGCCGCTGGCGGCACCGAAGAACATCTGCGGCTGGTGGTCGATGAAGAGCACAGCGCAGTTGTCCGGGGTGAGCAGGTCGGGGCTGGGGGCTGCGGTGACCTCGGAGATATTGACCATGACGGGGCCTTTCCAGGTGTGTGGTGATCGCGGACGGGTGTGCGCTGTCGAACGCAACCGCGCTCTGTGCGGCGCGAGTTGGGGGTGGTTTCCCAGGAGGGGCGGCTCGTGGCCGGGCCCCTCCCGGGAGATCAGAGGGAGAAGCAGGGGTCGAAGAACGAGCTCACGGTCTCCGGGGCCAGGCCGCGTCGGGCGCGCCACTGACGGTGCTGCTCCGACTCGGCGACGGCCTCGCCCAGCGCGTGCGCCTGGCGGGCGCCCGACAGGCCCGTCCCGGGCGTGGCCTGGTAGCCGCCGAAGTGCGCCACCGGGCTCCATTCAGGGGTGATGGCCGGCAGCTCCTCGTCCAGGCCCTCGTACTCGCCGACGGCGTAGACGATTCGCCCGCCGGTGACCGTGAGCAGCGACTCGATGTGCGGGATCTCCGGCTCGGGCACGGTGAAGTAGTCGTCGGACAGGATGGCGAGGTCCGCGTAGAACCCCGGGCTCAGGATGCCCTTGACCTTCTCCTCGCCGGTCAGCTCGGCGCCGGCCCGGGTGAACATCCTGAGCGCGGTCTGCCGGTCGACCCGGTTGCTGCGCGGGCGCAGTACCAGGTCACCGACGTTCCGGCCGCTCACCAGCCAGTGCAGCGCGACCCAGGGGTTGTAGGTGGAGACCCGGGTGGCGTCGGTGCCGCCGGCCACGGTCAGCCCACGCTCCAGCATGGCAGCGATCGGCGGGGCGTCGGCGGCGGCTCCGGGGCCGTAGCGACGCAGGAAGGCCTCGCCCTGGAAGGACAGCCGGTTCTGCACGGACATGGCACCGCCGAGCGCGGCGACACGGTCGAGACTGTCCGGCGACGCGGTCTCCGCGTGGTCGAACAACCAGCGGTTCCCGGCCGGGAAGAGTCCCTCGGCAGCTAGCTTCTCGAAGATCGCGAGATCCCGGCGGATGGTTTCGTCGTAGGTGGCGTGCAGTCGGAATCCCCAGCCGTTCTCCATGAGAAGACGCACCGCCTTCTCGAACTCCGCCTCGTATGGGGGGTGTTCGGGACGAGGCTGGGCGAAGTTCTCGAAATCCGCCGCAGCCCAGGTGAGGTTCTCGCCCGCGCCGTTGAGCCGCAGCCATTCGTCGCCGTCATCGAAAGAGGCCATCTCGATCCAGCGGGCGAGGTCGGCGACCTCCTGGCCTGCGGTCTGCGGGAAGAGGTGATAGGCGATGCGCAGCGACAGCTCACCGGCCTCGGCCAGCTCGACGATGGTGCTGTAGTTCTCGGGGAAGCTCTGGAACCCGCCGGCCGCGTCGATCGCGGACGTCAGCCCGAACCTGTTCAGCTCGCGCAGGAAGTGCCGGGTCGAGCTCTTCCGGTGCTCCTCGTCCAAGACCGGCGCCTTGGCCAGCGTCGAGTAGAGGATGAGGGCGCCGGGCGCGGCCAGCAGCATGCCTGTCGGCTCTCCGTCCCGGCCGCGCATGATCTGTCCGCCCCGGGGATCGGGGGTGTCCTTGTCGAATCCGGCGGCCTTCAGCGCGGCCCGGTTGAGGATGGCCGACTGATACAGGTTCAGGACGAACACCGGGGTGTCCGGCGCGGCGGCGTTGAGCTCGGCGACGGTCGGCAGCCGCCGTTCGGCGAACTGCTCGGCCGACCAGCCGCCCACCACCCGCACCCACTGGCCCTTGGGCGTACGGGCGGCCTGCTCACGCAGCATCGCCAGGCCCTGGCGCAGTGTGGGGACACCGTCCCAGCGCAACTCCAGTACGTAGTTGAGCCCGCCTCGGATGACGTGCAGATGCGCGTCGTTGAGGCCAGGAACCATCCGGCGGCCGAGGGCGTCGACCACCTTCGTGTCCGGGCCGACGTGGGAGGCGACGTCGTTGTCGTCACCGACAACTGTGATGATGCCGTCGCGGATGGCGATCGCCTCAGCCTGTGGGCGGACGGGGTTTCCGGTGTGGATCTTCGCATTGCGGACCACCAAGTCCGCGGCGTTGTCGATGGCTCGGGGAACCAGCCCACCGACCGGCATCGTGGACACCTTTCGACAACCTCCTGCGGGATGAACGGCGTCGATTGCATTTGCATCGACTTCCATGTGACTGGGCAGCGGCGGGAGCAAAGGAATCGGGTAATGCGCAATTGCCGCCTAAGCTGAACCGATCTGCATTCCGGGTGGGGTTTCCGCGTGGTACACAGGCTCAGGCCCGGTGTCCCTCGGCTCCTGCACCACCAGGCTATTTCGAGCCCAAGCGTCCGTATATCCCGACGGTGCACCAGATGCGTTCCGAGAGTGAACTGCTTCTTCATTCGCTGTAGGGCCAGATCCGGTGCACTCATGGAGAATTTCCGCCGCCTCCGCGGCTTGACGTGACGATCGACGACTCCGCCAGGAGGCGCAGGCACCGGGGACGAAGCGCCGTGGTCAGTGATTGAGCGTTTTCAGAGTTGCTTCTCCAGGGTGAGGACGGCTTTGGTGATGACGCTCATGCGGTTGGGGCTGATCCGGGATCTGCGGAAGATCTGCCAGGACTTCAGCCGTGCTATGCCTCGTTCGACGGGCGCCCGGGTCGCGGACAGGGCCCGGTTCCGGGCCCGCTCGGTGAGGGTGAGTTCACCGCCTGGCGGGCGGCGCTTGGCGGTGGTGACCCAGTCGCCCGCACCGATGTAGGCCATGTCGGCGAGGATCGGGACGCCTTGGCGCGCGCAGATCCGGAGGATCTTGTGGGTGCGGGCGGCCGTCAGGTCGTGGCTCCGGCCCGGCAGTGCCGGCGACAGCCACAGAATCTCGCCGGCCGGGTCCGTGACGACCTGCACGTTCACCCCGTGCCGCTTGTGTCTCGAGGAGTAGTCGGCCCTGCCGTCGCCGACGCAGTCGCATTCTGCGAGCGTGCCGTCCAAGAGGACGAAGTCCGGGTCGTGCGCGCGCAGCGTCTTCAGCAGGCCCGGCGCCTGCTCGGCGAGCAGAGCGGTGACCGCGGTGATGTAGGTGTGGGCGGTGCCGACGGATATCCCGAAGGCCGCGGCGATACGGGCGAGGGTCTCGTGGTGACGCAGGTACACGAGTGCGACCAGCGCACTGCGCGCGCGTACGGGCGACGCTCGACTGGATCGAGACGGCGGTGGACACCGGGAAGGTCGACGTCGACGGCGAACTGGCCCGCCTGCTGCAGGGCGAGTAGTGGGATGCCGCGCGCGTCACAGCGCCGGTCACCGGCGGCCCAACGGCACGCCGACACCGTCCGCTTCATCCTCTTCGAGGCACGACCTGCTGGCCTGGCCTTCAACCAGTTGGTCAGGTCGAGTGAACTCTCCGCCCACCAGGCCCGCTCAGGCCTGGCCTGCCTTCGGGACACCATCGCCGAACACGGCTGGCCGCCCCTGATCTGGACGAGAGCGGACGGCTACAAGTTCTGTTCCGACCCCACAGAGCTCCAGGCCTACGAGGTCGCGGTCATCCGCGAGAAACTCACCGAGATCCGTCGCTTCATTACCGGCGTCGTCGCCCCGCACGCAGCCCTGCAACCCAAGGGCCGGTGGATCCGGCACCTGAACACCCAGCTCAACTCCGTCGAGTCCACGCTCGACGTGATCGCCGACTACATCGACGCATGATCCCGGTGGGGGCCGGCCGCGAAG
>NZ_VJZD01000049.1 GCF_009377175.1 Streptomyces adustus | reverse complement strand
CCCTCGTACCACCAGGCCCCGGCCCCGCCCCGCAGCGCCCCGGCGACGGCCAGCACGGCGGCCCCCGGGTAGCGCGCGGACCCGGCGGCGATGCCGACGACCCCGCGCCGGTACTTGTCGCTCTCCGCGCCGGGCAGCGGCAGCAGCGCGGCCACGTCCGCGTGCTGCAACGCCTCCAGCTCCGGCTCCACGGGCAGTTCGGGCCCGAGCCCGATGTCCACGAACCGCACGGACCCGGCGTACTCGCGCGCCGGGTCGATCAGCAGCCCCGGCTTGTGCGTCCCGAAGGTCACGGTCAGGTCGGCGCGCACGGCGGCGCCCCGCACCTCTCCGGTGTCCGCCTCCACCCCGCTGGGCAGATCGACGGCCACGACGGCCGCCCGGGACTCCTCGACGAGCGCGGCCAGCGCCGCCGCCTCCGGACGCAGACCGCCCGCGCCGCCGATGCCCACGATGCCGTCGACGACGAGTCCGGCCCGGCGGATCGGTCCCTCGGCCGCGGCCGGGGCGACCGTCGTCCCGCCCGCCCGCCGCAGGGCGGCGAGACCGCCGGCATGGGTGCGCTCCGGCGCCAGCAGCACCGCCGTGACGCCCGCGCCCCGCCGGGCCAGCCGGGCCCCGGCGTACAGGGCGTCGCCACCGTTGTCGCCGCTGCCGACCAGCAGCACGACCCGGGTGCCGTAGACCCGCCCGACCAGGTCCGCGCAGGCGGCGGCCAGTCCGGCGGCGGCCCGCTGCATCAGCGCGCCCTCCGGCAGCCGCGCCATCAGCTCCCGTTCGGCAGCCCTCACCGTCTCCACGCTGTACGCAGTACGCATGGGTCCGAGTCTTCCCTACCGCACCCGCACCCCGCAGGTTCTGACCCTCCCTCAGGCTCCCGGCGCGAACGGGGTCACCCCTCCGCCACCACCACCGCCGAGGCCACCCCGGCGTCGTGGCTGAGGGACACGTGCCAGGAGCGCACCCCGAGCTCCGCCGCACGGGCCGCGACCGTGCCCGTCACCCGCAGCCGCGGCTGTCCGCTGTCCTCGACGAACACCTCGGCGTCCGTCCAGAGCAGCCCGGCGGGCGCGCCCAGCGCCTTGGCCAGCGCCTCCTTCGCCGCGAACCGCGCCGCGAGCGAGGCGATGCCCCTGCGCGCCCCGCTGGGCAGCAGCAGCTCCCGTTCCAGGAAGAGCCGTTGCGCCAGTCCGGGCGTGCGCTCCAGCGACGCCGCGAACCGGTCGATCTCGGCCACGTCGATACCGACCCCGATGATGCTCATGCCGAGCACCCTACGACCGGTGTTCGTCCGTCGGCGCGACTGTCACAGTGGACTGCTAGCCTGCGGCAACTTGATCACTTCAGCCACACAGGTCACATGCGTCACGCGTCGCGTGTCACGCACAGGTGGCGCAGTGACACAGGTGGCACAGGTGGCATCACCCACATCACTCACACCGTGCACAGCAGCGCGCCCTGGGGGCCAGTCGGCGCGCCGCGGCCGGCGACGCCAGGGGGCGGAGGAATGAGCAGTTCCAGCAACGGCAGGGGCCGGGCATCCACAGGTGCGTACGACGGTACGTACGGGGGCGCTTCGGCCCTGATGTCCGACCCCTTCGACTACCTGCCCGATCTCGCCCCGCTGCGCCCCGCCGCGCAGGCCGGCGACTGGCCCGCCGTACGGGCCTTCTTCATGGGCCTCGACTCCGCCGAGAAGGTCTCCTACGCCTCGGGGCTGCTCTCCGACATCGCCGGCGTCGAGGGCTTCCTGGAGCGCGCGGTCGCCGAGCTGCCCGGCGACCCGCTGCCGCGCACCCTGCTGGCCAGGCGGTACATCAGCATCGGCTGGGACATCCGCAGCGGCGCCCGCGCGAAGCACGTCTCACGCGACCAGTTCGACCGGTTCCACGCCTGGCTGCGCAAGGCCGAGCAGTTGCTGATCGAGGTCTGCGCCGAGCAGCCCGCGTACGCCCCCGCCTGGACGGCCCGGCTGATCACCGCGCGCGGCCTGGAGCTGGGGCAGGCCGAGGCCCGCCGCCGTTACGACCGGTTGTCCGCCCACCACCCCCACCACCACCGGGCGCAGATCCAGCTGCTCCAGCAGGTGTGCCCCAAGTGGAGCGGCTCCTGGGAGGACGCGCACGGCTTCGCCCGGGAGTGCGCGAGCGCCGCGCCCGACGGCTCGGTGGCGGGCGCCCTGGTCGCGGAGGCCCACATCGAGCACTGGCTCGACCTCGACAGCGGCGCGGACGCGGCGTACATGCGGGGCCTGCCGGTCCGCGACGACCTGCGGTTCGCCGCCCAGGTGTCGGTGCTGCACCGCGACCACGTGCCCGGCTGGGACACCGTGGGCGCGCACAGCACGTTCGCGATGGCCTTCTCGATCGGCGGTCACTTCGCGGACGCCGCCCCGCACTTCGCCGCGCTGGGCAACCGGGTCAACGAGTCCCCGTGGTGCTATCTGCCGGACTGGCGCGGCCAGTTCACCAAGTTCCGCAAGAACGCGCTGGCGACGCTCTGAGGGGGAGACCGCACATGACCACGCAACCGCACACCGACGGCGGCCCGAGCGCCGCCCACACCGTCACCGACACCGATCTCGCCGCCCTCGACGGCCTGATCTCCCACACCACCACCCAGGGCGTCCCCACCCTCTACGCCCCACGCCCCGGCGAGATCACCGCCGGTCTCTTCTTCCGGGTGGGCCGCGCCGACGAGACCCTGGCCACCGCCGGGATCACCCATCTCGTCGAGCACCTCGCCCTGCACCGCCTGGGCCTGTCCGACCTGCACTACAACGGCGCGACGGCGAACACGTACACCCTCTTCCACGTCACCGGCAGCGAGGACGAGGTGGTCTCGTACCTCAACAGCGTGTGCGCCGCCCTGCGCGACCTGCCGCTCGCCCGGCTGGAGACGGAGAAGGAGATCCTGCGCACCGAGGCGGCGGGCCGCAGCGGCGGCCCCGGCTCCCAGCTGCCGCTGTGGCGCTACGGCGCCCAGAGCTACGGCCTGACCAGCTACAGCGAGCTGGGCACCTGGGGGCTGACGGCCGACCAGGTCCGGCACTGGGCCCAGACCCGCTTCACCCGCGACAACGCGGTGCTGTGGCTGACCAGCGACAGCGTGCCGGCCGGACTGGACCTCACGCTGCCCGCAGGCACCCGCCGGCCGGCCCCGGCGGCGACCAGCGCGCTGCCGGTGACCCCCGCGTACATCCACGGCGACGACGGCCATGTGGTCTTCACGTCCGTCCTGCGCCGCTCCACCGCGGCCTCCGTCTTCGCGGACGTGCTGGGCCGGGCCCTCTTCCAGGACCTGCGCCAGGAGGGTGGCTACTCGTACTCGGCGGAGGCCGACTACACCCCGCGCGACGCCGAGCACGCGACCCTCACCGCGTACGCCGACGCGCTGCCGAAGAAGCAGGACGCGGTGGTGGGCGGCTTCGTCGACACCCTGGCGCGGCTGCGCGCGGGCCGTATCGAGCAGTCCGAACTGGACTCGGCGCGGGGCAAGATCCTCAAGCGGTACGACTCCCCCGACCTGGGCGCCTCTTCCCTCCCGTCGTACGCGCTCAACCTCCTGCTCGGCCACCGCCTCCTCTCCCCCGAGCAGCACCGGGCCGAGCTGAACGCCGTCACGCTCGCCGATCTGCGCGAGGTGGCGCGGGAGGCCTGGTCGACCGGGCTGCTCCAGGTACCCGGCCGGGGCGCCGACTGGGCGGGCTTCGAGCCGGCCCCGCAGTACTCGCAGGCGGCCGTCGTCGGCACCCGTCACCAGTCCCTGGAGGACGACCGGATCACCCTGGTCATCGGCGACGAGGGCGTCAGCCTCGTCACGCCCCGCGGCCCGGTCACCGTCCGCCACGACGCCTGCGCGGTCATGACCACCCGCCCCGACGGCGCCCGCAGCCTCACCGGCACGGACGGCTTCTGCGTGTCCGTGGAGCCGACCCTGTACCGGGGCGTGACGCCGGAGCGGATCGCGGCGGTCGACGCGTCCGTCCCCGCGGCCGCGGTGGTCCCGCTGCCGGCCCGCGACCCGCAGCAGATACCCCGGCCCCGCGAACGGACGTCCGCCCCGCAGTCCTCGGGCGGCGGCCGCTCCACCTGGGCCTGGACCCTCGGCCTCTGGCTGGTCGGCTCGATCGCCGCGATCTGGAGTCTGCTGTCCGCCGCGGTCACCGCCGACGAGCTGGGCGCCGCGGACCCCGAGTGGGACGCGGTGGTCGGCGTATGGGTGCTGGCCCTGCCGCTGCTGCTGGTGACCTGGCAGCTCCACCGGTCACGGCAGCGCAGACGCCGCTGACCCGCCCGCCCCTCTCATGCAGAGCGCTCCCGCAAACCATTCGTCGATCAACTCACTCCATTGCCGCACATCCGGCAGAGCGGAGGGCGCGTTAGTGGAATGTGACGAAAGCAAGGTTTTTTGATCTGCCCCGCTCCTGGGAGCCGGCCGGCACACGGCCGGCTCCCCGCGCGGTGGCAGTGGGGCGGTTCACCTTCACGCCTGCCGAGGCGTACTCATCGCCCGAGGCCAGCGGCACCTTGCACAGAGACGGCGTACGGGTCGAACTGCGGCTCACCGAGCCGCTGCTCAGCGAGCTCCTGACGTCGCTCGACACGGCTCAGGAGGAACTCGCCCGGCGCTGGAGCAGCCGGGGACGTTCCGGTCACCCCGCAACCCGCATGGTGGAGCTGCCGTGACCGACGACTACCCGGATCTCTCCTTCGCCCGACAGCAGTGGTACCCCGACGCCTACCCGGCCGGGCCGGCCGACGGCTGGCACGGGAGCGCCGCCGACGCTCTCCACCCGGCTTTCCCCGAGGAGGGCTGGGACCCGGTCGAGGAACTCACCTACCTCCTCCAGGACGCCGTGGCCGCGGACCAGACGGCCGGCGTGCCGCATCCGCGCAGCGAGCACGCGCCCGACCTCGGCTACACCGGCGACTCGATGGAGAACCTGGCCAGAATCACGGCCGAGCTGCCGCCCATCCGGCACACCTCCGGCGGACACCGCAAAGTACGGGCCCGCAATTCCCGCTTCACGTGGTTCCAGACCGTCAGTTTCTCGATCGCCGCGTTCGCCGCCGTCATCGTGTCGATGGTGAGCGTGTTCGGCGGCATGGTGGCGTACGCGCCCCTGCGCCACATCGCCGCGGCGACCGGCGGCGGCGCCCTGACCTGGTGGCCCCTGCTGATCTACGGCCCCTGGATGGTGGCCTCGCTCTCCATCCTGCGGACCGCCCTGCACCGGCGCCGCGCCATGCACTCGTGGTTCGTCGTCCTGCTGTTCTCCTGCCTCGCGATGATGCTCTGTGTGGCCGAGGCCGACCGGACCTTCATCGGCGTCTCCGCGGCCGCCCTGCCGGCCGTCGCGTCCCTCGCCTGCTTCCAGCAGCTGGTCCGTCAGGTCACGCTGACCCGGCCGCCGCGCCAGCCCGCCTCCCGCCACCGGCAGCGCCCCGCCCCCGAACCGACCGGCAGAACCGGCAACGGCCCGGCCGCGTCGAGATCGCCGCGCCGCTGACCGCGGGCGGGACGGCGCGACGGCGGTCGACGACCGGCCGGCCCCGACGCCCCGTCAGGTGCGGGACGGCGTCAGGTTCGGGACACCGTCCCGCAGCCCTCGGTGCGGTCCTCGTCGAGACCCCGGCTGCGGTCGTACGGATCGGTCGCCGGCCCGGTCGGGGTCGCGCCCACCGGGGCGTCGTCCGTCCGGAATGTGGGGTGGAAGTAGCCGTCGTAGACGTCGCAGGCCGAGTTGCCCGCCACCTCGTCATAGCTCTTGACGCTGATCTTCCCGGCGGTGGTCCGGTAGCGGGCCGGGTCGAGGAGTTCGAAGTCGAGCACGCGCCGCACGATGGTCCGGGCCACCTCGGTCTTGCTCTTGTCGACGTGCGCGAGCGGGTAGACGAAGCTGTAGTCGGCGTGCACGACGACGGAACCCCGGGCGCCCGCCTTGAACGTCATCCGCCCGCGGGTCTTGACCACCTGGCCGACCACCCGCACCTCGTCGGGGTCGAACCGGCTGAACATCAGCAGCGGGTCGTGCTTCTTGTCCGGCTTGAGCAGCGAGGCGTTCAGCAGGCCGAGCAGTTCCGGCTGTTGGGGGTCGAGCACGCCGAGCGCTGCGGCGGGGCGGTGGCCGCGCAGGGTGGCCGGGGAGAGGCTCCCGTCGACCAGGAAGGTCTTGGTCTGCCCGAGCGCCTGCGCCACCTGCGCCTTGGACCAGGACCCGACCGGCTTCGCCTCCGGCACGACGATGCCGGCCTCGCCGTCGGCCCAGGCGAGCGCCGGCGACCCCGCGAACGGCCGGTCCACCGTGGGCAGGTCGGGAGCCACCGACTCCGGGGCCGCGGTCGGCGCCGCGGTCTCCGGCGGCAGCTGCGTGGGAGCGGCGGCCGCCCGGTTCGAGGCGTGGAACGGATCGCCGGGAATCAACGAGGGCCGCACCGCCACCACCGCCACGGCGATGGCTACCGGCACGCCCAGGAAGCCCCACAGCCGCCGTCGCCGGATCGCCCGTCCGTTCCTCTCCTGCCAGGCCGGCCCGGTCCGCCAGCCCTCGGGCAGCTCGCCCCGCGCCTCCTGCTGCCGGATCCGTTCGGTGACCATGCGTGCCCGGGCCGATGGCTCCTTGGGCGCCGAGGCGGGTATCCCGCGTTCGCTTTCCGCTACGAACTTCGCCCACTCTTCGTCGGATATGGAACTCGACCCGGAATCGTCGGCGCGGGGCTCCTCGGACGGTCTCTCGGCCATGGCAAGCAGCGCTCTCTCTCGTGTAGTTGTGCGGTGCAGGCAGAGCGTACGACAGCAACTTCGCTCGTCTGTGCGGTTTTCGGCCCGCATCGCACGAACTTCCCCGCCGCTTCACCGGACACGGCGCGAGGGCTCCGGACGGACGGCTCCCACCGTCCGTCCGGAGCCCTCGCAACCCGCTCGAAGCGCTCGCTAGAGCCTGCTCACTCGACGGTCACCGACTTCGCCAGATTGCGCGGCTGATCCACCTCGTTGCCGCGGGCGGTGGCCAGTTCGCAGGCGAAGACCTGGAGCGGGACCGTGGCCACGAGGGGCTGGAGCAGGGTCGGCGTGGCGGGGATGCGGATCAGGTGGTCGGCGTACGGCACCACCGCCTCGTCACCCTCCTCCGCGATGACGATCGTGCGCGCGCCCCGGGCGCGGATCTCCTGGATGTTGGACACGATCTTGTCGTGGAGGACGGAGCGGCCGCGCGGCGACGGTACGACGACCACGACCGGCAGGTCCTCGTCGATCAGGGCGATCGGCCCGTGCTTCAGCTCGCCCGCGGCGAAGCCCTCGGCGTGCATGTAGGCGAGTTCCTTGAGCTTCAGGGCCCCCTCCAGCGCCACCGGATACCCCACGTGCCGCCCGAGGAACAGCACCGTCTTCTTGTCCGCGAGGGTGCGGGCCAGTTCCCGTACCGGCTCCATCGTCTCCAGGACGCGCTCGACGTCACCGGAGATCTTCGCCAGTTCGCGTACGACGGTCCGGATCTCGTCGGCCCACTTGGTGCCGCGTACCTGGCCCAGGTAGAGGGCGACGAGGTAGCAGGCGACGAGCTGGGTCAGGAAGGCCTTCGTGGAGGCGACGGCCACCTCGGGCCCGGCGTGGGTGTACAGCACCGCGTCGGACTCGCGCGGGATCGTGGAGCCGTTGGTGTTGCAGATGGCCAGCACCCTGGAGCCCTGCTCGCGGGCGTGCCGCAGGGCCATGAGGGTGTCCATGGTCTCGCCGGACTGGGAGATGGCGATGACCAGGGACCGGGAGTCCAGGATCGGGTCCCGGTAGCGGAACTCGCTGGCCAGCTCCACCTCGCAGGGGATGCGGGTCCAGTGCTCGATGGCGTACTTCGCGATCAGCCCGGCGTGGAAGGCCGTACCGCACGCCACGACGACGACCTTGTCGATCTCCCGCAGCACGCGCGGAGGGATCCGTACCTCGTCCAGGGTCAGCGAGCCGGACGCGTCGATGCGGCCCAGGAGCGTGTCGGCGACCGCCTTGGGCTGCTCGGCGATCTCCTTGAGCATGAAGTAGTCGTAGCCCCCCTTCTCCGCGGCCGACGCGTCCCAGTCCACGTGATACGAACGCACCTCCGCCGGACGGCCGTCGAACCCGGTCACCGTCACGCCTTCCCGGCGCAGCTCCACCACCTGGTCCTGGCCCAGCTCGATCGCCGACCGTGTATGGGCGATGAACGCGGCGACGTCCGAGGCGAGAAAGGCCTCGCCCTCTCCGACCCCCACCACGAGCGGCGAGTTGCGCCGCGCGCCCACGACCACGTCCGGTACGTCCGCGTGCACGGCGACCAGCGTGAACGCGCCCTCCAGCCGCCGGCACACCAGCCGCATCGCCTCCGCCAGATCGGCGCAGCCGGCGAACTCCTCGGCGAGCAGATGGGCGACGACCTCGGTGTCGGTCTCGGAGGCGAGGTCGTGCCCGCGCTCGGCCAACTCCGCGCGCAGCAGGGCGAAGTTCTCGATGATCCCGTTGTGCACGACGGCGACGCGCCCCGCGTTGTCGAGATGGGGGTGGGCGTTGGCGTCCGTCGGGCCGCCGTGTGTGGCCCAGCGGGTGTGCCCGATGCCCGTCACACCGCTCGGCAACGGCCGCTCGGCCAGCTCCTTCTCCAGATTGACCAGCTTCCCGGCCCGCTTGGCCGCGGCAAGACCGCCACCCGCGAGCACGGCGACCCCCGCCGAGTCGTACCCCCGGTACTCCAGCCGCTTCAGCCCGGCCATCACGACATCGAGCGCCGACTGAGACCCCACGTATCCCACGATTCCGCACATGCCCGGCAGCCTAAGCGCCACCACCCACCGAAAACCCTCGAAGCGTGCCCGAAATCGGAAATTCCTACGGTGGCACGAACGCCGTGATGGACCGGGGCGACCAGCCCCGCCTTCCCCAGCTCGGCGACGACGAGCGCCTCGACGGCCGGGACGGAGAACGCGGCGAGGGCGGCACAACGGACGGCGGTGGTCCGCGGAACGCCGGTTACATGGTCGGTCCTTACCATCCGTCCTTCGCGGAGGAGGCGATGGACCTGCTCGCGCGTTACGTCAGGCAGGCAGTCAGGAGGACACTCATTGCGCTTCGCGACGACCGATCAACAGGGTGAGGAACGAGAAGTCCATGACTGAACCCAAATTCGACATGCACCCGAAAGCGTCACCCGAGATCATCGAGGAGCGCCAAGCGCTGGCCGAGTATGTGTGTCGAGAGCTGCGACGTGCCGGTTTTCCGGTGTACCGGCGTGACCTCAGCGGCGATCCCCACCGACAGCCCGGCGTGGACGTGCACATGACGCCATTCGTCGACGGCGGCGTGTACGCGAACTGGAGCACGGAAGCCGAGCTGAGGGATGCCGCACTCGATCTCTTCGCGCAAGGGATCGATTACTCGAACCCGCCTCCGATCGTGCGCCATCACAACACTGTCGTGCATCTCATGCAGGCCGCGCTTCTAGGGATTCTCACCTCGGCAGGATTTGAGGTCGAAGAACCAGACAGTCACGGACACGGGACCATGGTCCGCGTGACGGGGCGACGGACCTGAACCTCTCGCCTACCGGGTCCCGTCGAAGTCGAGCTGCTAGCGGCCTCGGCGGGGCCAGCACACTCCTGTCATAGTCAGGTGCCGCAGTGGATGCCCGTCCGGGAAAAGCTCGTGATGCTTCGGGAAGCACAAGCACTCACCGCCCAGTAGGAAGCCGAGCAGGAAGGTGGCTGTGACGACAGGACAGGGCGAAGGGGCCGACAGCAGCGGGGGACGGCGAGTTCGTCCTGGGCATCGGGCTCAGTTGGCTCACATCGAAGTCGGGCTACCCGTTGTGGCTGTCCGAAGCGGATCATGCCGGATTCGTGGCCCCGAATCCCGTGGATGCCCAACTGGGGCTGGTCCGGGAGGCCGTCCACAGAAGGCTCCCACCTTGACGGCGGGAAACCTCCAGGCTCATGCCCCAGGACAGAGAGACCTTCTATGAGCTACAGCCCGTCCATCTACCGGTTTGCCGAAGGAAGCGGCGCGCCCGTTCCCCTGGACATGGATGTCGTTCGGGCGGTTCTCGACCCTTACGACGTCGGCGACCGATCGCTCACGGCGATGGAGGACGGACGTCTTCAGTGCTGGGTCAGGGCCGCGGACGGGAGTGAGGCCGAGATCTTCGTCGACGAAGCCGGCATCCAGGTGGAGCGTCCGCATTCCGGTTCCGGTGTATTCGCCATTGTGGCCGAGCTGGCCTCACGGCTGGATGCGGTGATCTTCGAGCCGCGCGAGGACGTATTTCTTTGCGGCACCGAAGCGCATGCACATCTTCCCGCGGACATGCGGGAGGAAGTCGTACTGATCGAGATGACAGGTGAGGCCGTGGAGGCCGCCTTGATCGGACCACGGCCTCTCTGACATGTGCGAGGCCTCCGCACAGCAAGCAACCGAACCCCAGCGCGTGCCCGTCATCCACCTCGGGTGGACCCGTCCCGGCAAGGGACGGGTCCACCCGACGACTTCCTCCCGAGGCGGGACGACCATCATCGTGAGACAGCGTGAGCAGTACGGCAGGTTCTACGAGGACGACTTCGTCGAGGCCGAATTCGTCGAAGACATCTACACGACGGACATGGGGCTGACCTGGCTGGCCTCACAGTGGGAGGTGCTGGAAGAGTTCTACCGGGAGCACTTCCCGGCCCTTGCGGACGACCCCGGCCCCGTCACGGTGTGGCTCATGCTGGCGGAATCGTCGGTCGACCAGTTCGACCGTTCCAAGGCCGCCCAGCTGAGCCAGGACGTGCAGCGACTGCTGCGCTCACCCCTGCCGGACGAGACCGTCCGGACGGTCTGGCGCGCCGCCACCCACGGGGTCTTCGACCCGCGCGAGCACGGCATGAGCGCCGGCTCCTGGCTGCGGCGGACGGAAGAGGCATGGCTGGCGCGAGTGCGCCAGGACGATCCGGCGTTCGTCCCCCCACCGCCACAGCCCGTGGTGGACGAGGAACTGCGGCGGGCCGTCCTGCGGGTGATCCACCCGGTCTCGGAGCGCCTGAGTCTCGCTGCCGAGAACCCTCCGTTCGGTCTTGCCGTGACCGGCGTCGTCCCCGCTCTGAAGCAGGTGGTCACCGAATCGTGCGCGGACCTCGGCTACCGGCTGTTCCTGCGTGCGATGAAGGCGTACCACGTACCGGCCGACAAGCCGAGCCTCGTCGCCCTCGGCGAACGATTCGGCTACCCGTGCTGGGTGGTGCCCGAAGGTCTCAACGACCGGACCGACTGACGCCTGAGCGGGGCCGGGCGGACAGGCAGAGTCCGCCCGGCCCCGTGACCGACCGATTCCCGCCCGCACACTCAGTACGCGGTCATGGTCGTCCAGGCCGTCGTATCGCAGGCCGAGACGCCGGGCGACGCGGATCGGGGGGCGCAACAGCGGAGCGTGACGTACCCCACCCCCCGTCCCGTTCAAACTCCGTTAACAATGGACTGTGATCTCTCCGGTCTCCTCGATGCCCAGGAGCGCCCACCGGCACAGGCCGGAGGCGACTCCCTACGTCGATCTCACCCGTGCCGAGTGGAGCGCGCTGCGTGAGAAGACGCCGCTGCCCCTCACCGCCGAGGAGGTCGAGAAGCTGCGCGGTCTGGGCGATGTCATCGACCTCGACGAGGTGCGCGACATCTACCTCCCGCTGTCGCGGCTGCTCAACCTGTACATCGGCGCCACCGACGGGCTCCGAGGGGCGCTGAACACCTTCCTCGGCGAGCAGGGGTCGCAGTCCGGCACCCCGTTCGTCATAGGCGTCGCGGGGTCGGTCGCGGTCGGCAAGTCGACCGTCGCGCGACTGCTCCAGGCGCTGCTCTCCCGATGGCCCGAACATCCTCGCGTCGAACTCGTGACCACGGACGGTTTCCTGCTGCCCACCAAGGAGCTCCAGGCCCGCGGGCTGATGTCCCGCAAGGGGTTCCCGGAGTCGTACGACCGGCGCGCGCTGACCCGGTTCGTCGCCGACATCAAGGCCGGCAAGGACGAGGTGACGGCCCCCGTCTACTCGCACCTCATCTACGACATCGTCCCCGACAAGCGGCTGACCGTGCGCCGCCCGGACATCCTGATCGTCGAGGGCCTGAACGTCCTTCAGCCCGCCCTGCCCGGCAAGGACGGCCGCACCCGGGTGGGCCTCGCCGACTACTTCGACTTCAGCGTGTACGTCGACGCCCGCACCGAGGACATCGAGCGCTGGTACCTCGACCGGTTCACCAAGCTGCGCGCGACCGCCTTCCAGAACCCGTCCTCGTACTTCCGCAAGTACACCCAGGTGTCCGAGGAGGAGGCCCTCGACTACGCGCGCACCACCTGGCGCACCATCAACAAGCCCAACCTCGTGGAGAACGTGGCCCCCACCCGGGGCCGGGCGACCCTGATCGTGCGCAAGGGCGCGGACCACAAGGTGCAGCGGCTGAGCCTGCGCAAACTCTGACGGCTACCCTGCCCTGCATGCTGCACCTGCGACTGATCACACCGTCCGACCGGACCGACGACGTGGTCCGGCTGATCGAGAAGACGGTCGGCACCACCCATCTCGTGGTGCTGCCGGGCACCGCCCGCAACCCGGCGGGGGACGTGGTCATGTGCGACGTCGCCCGCGAGGCGGGGGACGAACTGCTCAGCGGGCTCCAGGAACTGGGCCTGGACAGGACCGGCTCCATCGCCGTCGAGAACATCGATCTGTCGCTGTCGAAACGCGCCGAGAAGGCCGAGGACGAGGCACCCGGCGAGGGCGCGGACGCGGTGCTGTGGGAGCACCTGGCCGAGGAGACGCACGAGGAGTCGACCCTGTCGGTCACCTACCTCGCGTTCATCACGATCGCCACCATGATCGCGGCCTGCGGTGTGGTGCTCGACAACGCGATCCTGATCGTGGGCGCCATGGCGGTGGGCCCGGAGTTCGGGCCGCTGGCGGGGGTGTGCACCTCGATCGTGCAGCGCGCCCCGCGGCTGGCGCTGCGCTCGCTGATCGCCCTGGTGGTGGGCTTCGCGGTGGCGATGGCACTGACGGTGGGCTTCAGCCTCTTCATGGATGCCGTCGGCCTTTTCACCAAGGAGCAGTTGGAGGGGGACCGGCCGCAGACCAGCTTCGTCTACGCCCCCGACTGGTTCTCCTTCGTCGTGGCGGTGCTCGCGGGAGCCGCCGGGACACTCTCCCTGACGTCCGCCAAGTCCGGCGCCCTGGTCGGCGTCGCGATCTCGGTGACGACGGTGCCCGCGGCCGCCAACGCGGCGCTGGCCCTGAGCTTCGGCGACACCCGGCAGACGATCGGCTCCTCCGAGCAGTTGGCGCTGAACCTGCTCGGCATCATCCTCGCGGGCACCCTGACGCTGCTGGCCCAGAAGTGGTTCTGGGCCAGACAGCGCAAGGAGTTCATCCGGGAACCGGCTTAGCGTCCCGGGCCGCTCAGCCCAGCGCGGACTTCACCACGTCGGCCAGTCGGCCGGCCACCGACCGCGCCTGGTCGATGTCCGCCGCCTCGACCATCACACGCACCAACGGCTCGGTGCCGGACGGGCGCAGCAGCACCCGGCCCGTGGTGCCGAGTTCGAGCTCCGCCTCGGCCACCGCGGCGGCCAGTTCCTCGGACGTCGCGACCCGACTGCGGTCCACGTCGGGGACGTTGACGAGCACCTGCGGCAGCCGCTCCATCACACCCGCGAGGTCGCGCAGCGACCGTCCGGTCTGCGCGACCCGGGCGGCCAGCATCAGGCCGGTCAGCGTGCCGTCGCCGGTCGTCGCGTGGTCGAGGATGATGACGTGCCCGGACTGCTCGCCGCCGAGGGCGTAGCCGTGCTCCTTCATCTCCTCCAGGACGTAGCGGTCGCCGACGCCCGTCTGGATGAGCTTCAGCCCTTCCCGCTCCAGCGCCAGCTTGAAGCCCAGGTTGGACATCACGGTCGCGACGACGGTGTCGGAGCGCAGCGCGGAGCGCTCCCGCATCGCCAGCGCGAGCACCGCGAGGATCTGGTCGCCGTCGATCTCCTCGCCGGTGTGGTCCACCGCGAGGCAGCGGTCGGCGTCGCCGTCGTGGGCGATGCCGAAGTCCGCGCCGTGGGTACGGACGGCCTCCTTCAGCGGGCCGAGGTGGGTCGAGCCGCAGCCGTCGTTGATGTTGAGGCCGTCCGGCTCGGCACCGATGGTGATGACCTCGGCGCCGGCGCGGGCGAACGCCTCGGGCGAGACCCGGGCGGCGGCACCGTGCGCCTCGTCGAGGACGATCTTCAGCCCGTCCAGCCGGTTCGGCAGGACGGCGATGAGGTGGGCGACGTAACGGTCGAACCCTTCGTCGTACGTCCGGACCCGGCCGACGCCCGCTCCGGTCGGCCGCTCCCAGGGGGCGCCGGTGCGGTGCTCGTCGTAGACGGTCTCGATCCGGTCCTCCAGCTCGTCG
Organism: Streptomyces adustus; assembly: GCF_009377175.1. Taxonomy (GTDB): domain Bacteria; phylum Actinomycetota; class Actinomycetes; order Streptomycetales; family Streptomycetaceae; genus Streptomyces; species Streptomyces adustus. The sequence continues at coordinate 31,996 of NZ_VJZD01000049.1, read as the reverse complement.
GCGAGCTTGTGACCGCCGCGGGCGAAGAACTTGACACCGTTGTCCGGCATGGCGTTGTGGCTGGCGGACAGCATCACGCCGAGGTCGGCGCCGAGCACGCCGGTGAGGTACGCGACCGCCGGCGTCGGCAGCACGCCGACCCGCAGCACGTCGACGCCCGCGCTCGCGAGGCCCGCGACCACGGCGGCCTCCAGGAACTCCCCGGACGCGCGCGGATCCCGTCCGACCACCGCCGTCGGCCGGTGGCCCGCGAACGTACCCGCCTCGGCCAGCACGTGTGCCGCCGCGACAGACAGACCGAGTGCCATCTCGGCCGTCAGATCAGCGTTGGCGACACCGCGCACACCGTCCGTGCCGAAGAGTCGTCCCACGTGTCCTCCTGAAGGAATCGTCAAGGGTGGAAGCCGAGCACTCGTGCGGCTCACGCGCGGCGGTTCCACGTCACAGACATACGATGCCTGAACATCCGATAGCACTAGCCGTTGAACGTCTTGTGCCGTTATACGCCCGAAGGCTGTGATACACGAACGCCCCGGCGGCACTGTGGCGTGCCGCCGGGGCGTTCGGAGTACGTGCAGAGGCAGCTGAAGATTAGCGCTTGCTGTACTGCGGGGCCTTGCGGGCCTTCTTCAGACCGGCCTTCTTGCGCTCGACCGCACGGTCGTCGCGCTTGAGGAAGCCGGCCTTCTTCAGCGGGCCGCGGTTGTTGTCCACGTCCGCCTCGTTCAGGGCGCGGGCCACGCCGAGGCGCAGGGCACCGGCCTGACCGGAGACACCGCCACCCGCGATGCGGGCGATGACGTCGTAACGGCCTTCGAGCTCGAGCACCTTGAAGGGCTCGTTGACTTCCTGCTGGTGCACCTTGTTGGGGAAGTAGTCCTCAAGGGTGCGACCGTTGATCTTCCACTTGCCGGTGCCCGGGACGATCCGGACGCGGGCGATGGCGTTCTTGCGACGGCCCAGGCCGGCGGCCGGCTGGGGGTCGCCGAAGCGGGAAGCCATCGACTCCGAGGTGTACTCGCCCTCCAGGGGGACCTCGGACTCGGTGGTGTAGCTGTCGATGTCGACGAGCTCAGTCTCTTCGACCGGCTGCTCAACAGTGGTCTCGGCCACGATTCTCCTCAGATTTCTTTTCGTCTTAGGGGGTGGCCGGAACTACTGCGCGACCTGGGTGATCTCGAACGGCACCGGCTGCTGGGCAGCGTGGGGGTGCTGGTCGCCCGAGTAGACCTTCAGCTTCGAGAGCATCTGACGGCCCAGGGTGTTCTTGGGGAGCATGCCCTTAACGGCCTTCTCGACGGCCTTCTCGGGGTTCTTGGCGAGCAGCTCGTCGTAGCGGACCGAGCGCAGACCGCCCGGGTAGCCCGAGTGGCGGTACGCCATCTTCTGGGTCCGCTTGTTGCCGGAGAGGTGCACCTTGTCGGCGTTGATGATGACGACGAAGTCACCGGTGTCGACGTGCGGGGCGTAGATCGGCTTGTGCTTGCCGCGGAGAAGGGACGCGGCGGTGGTGGCGAGACGGCCCAGGACGATGTCCTGAGCGTCAATGACGTGCCACTGGCGAGTCACATCGCCGGGCTTGGGGCTGTACGTACGCACTTCGCAGCCTTCTTCTTCAGTGGATGGGTGCTGACACATGGCATCACTGAAGCGATCGTGCAGCTGGGGACGACAATGCCGGGGACGCTGCCCGTATGCCGCCCACTGGTAACTGCTCCAGGGAACCTAGGTAGAGGCCACTCCCGTGAGAATGAGCGAGCCAATACACAACGAAGAATCAGAGTACCGGGCTCCCATGAGTCGGTCAAAACGAGCAGGCCCGAGTCCTCGCGCGCGCCGCCCGAAGAGTCCCCGACATCGATGTCGGGGCACCATCACGGGCAAGCCGGAACACATACCGCATGACCGTGCGCGGCGACGGTCATCGCCACGCCGGTCCGGCCCCCCAATTTTGAGTGGATCACTCGGACATGTCGCCTATAGGACCTCTTACGACCCCAACATCGTTGACCACAGGGCCTGTTGAGGCGGAACGGGATACCCCGGGTCCCGTCTAAGATGCGCCCCATGAACTATGGGCAGGGGGGACCCCGGTCCCAGTGGGATCCGTGGAAACCGAACTCCGAGCAGCCGTGGTCCGGCGCCTCCGACGGCCGGTCCCCCGACTGGGCTGCGCTCGCCGAGGCCTCCGAGACGCGCCACCGGCGGCGCCGGGTCCTCTTCATCGTCGGCGGCGCGCTGGCCACCGTCGGTATCGGCACCGCCGTCGCCATGGGCGTGATGTCGGCGAACGACAACTCGGGGGCGAACAACACCGCCTCCCAGCTGCCCTCGAACGCGGACATACCCAACGGCGGCAGCACGTCTGCGCCGTCCTTCGACCCGACGACCGCCCCGCCTCCGCTGGACCCGAAGGAATTCGTCGCCAGCGCCAAGAAGGACACGGCGCCGCTCGGCCCGGACATCCTCTTCCCGGGCACGCAGCTGACCGTCGGCACGACCGTGTACAAGAAGGCGGCCACGGACGACACGAAGAGCTGCGCCACGGCCGCCCAGGGCACGCTCCCGAAGGTGCTCACCGGCAATGGCTGCACCCGGCTGATGCGCGTCACCTACACCAAGGACGACATCGCGGTGACGGTCGGCGTGGCCGTCTTCACCACCGAGGCGCAGGCCACCAAGGCCAAGGGCGAGGCGGACAGCAAGAGCATCGTCAAGGCGCTGCCCGGCAAGGGCGTGAAGGCCTTCTGCAACGGTGCCGTCTGCCGCTCCACCACGAACGCCTTCGGCCGCTACGCCTACTTCACGATCACCGGCTTCAGCGCCGGCAAGGACGTCACCACGAAGGACACCACGGTCTTCCGTGCGGGCGACGACCTCGCCGAGTTCGCGTTCAAGCAGATCCACCGGCGCGGCGAGGCCCAGGCGTCGGCCGCCTCCGCGGGCTGACCCCCGGCACCACAGCCGTCCCGAGCGGACTGGCCTCCGACCGGCGACCGGACGAACCCCCCTCCGTCCGGTCCCGCGGGGGCCGGCCGCCGACGGCGGCCGGGCTCAGCAGCAGCCCACTCCGGGCAGCGAGCGCTTGTTCCGCGCCTCCTTGTTACGGGCCGCCAGCAGCTCGTCGGCGGGATAGCCGACCTCCTCCAGCGTCAGCCCGTGCGGCCGTACGACATGCACGGCCGAGTCCCGTACGCCCGCGGCCAGCACCTTGCCCGGCCAGTCCGGGGTGCGGTGCCCGTCCCCCACGAACAGCAGCGCCCCGATCAGCGAGCGCACCATGTTGTGGCAGAAGGCGTCGGCGCGGACGGTGGCGGTGATGATCCCCTCCGTGTCCCGCACCAGGCTCAGCTCCTGGAGCGTGCGGATGGTGGTGGCCCCCTCCCGCTTCTTGCAGTAGGCGGCGAAGTCGTGCTCCCCCACCAGCGCCCGGGCGGCCTCGTTCATGGCGTCGACGTCGAGCGGCCAGTCGTGCCACAGGACATGTCCGCGCAGCAGCGGGTCCACCCCGCCCGGGTTGTCGGTGACGCGATAGGCGTACCGGCGCCAGACCGCCGAGAAACGGGCGTTGAAGCCGGCCGGCGCCTCGGTCAGGGTCCACACCCGTACGTCCTTGGACAGCCGCCCGGCCAGCCGCTTGAGCAGCTTCTCGCGGTGCTCTGCCCACAGCTCCTCGGGCAGGTCCACATGGGCCACCTGCCCGCGCGCGTGCACGCCCGCGTCGGTCCGCCCGGCCACCGTCAGCTCGTACGTCGTGTCCTTCGACCGGGTCACGGTCCGCAGCGCGTCCTCGATCTCGCCCTGCACGGTCCGCTTCCCGCCGGCCTGCTTGGCCCAGCCGTGGAAGGCGCTGCCGTCGTAGGACAGGTCCAGGCGGATACGGACGTGTCCGGGCTGTGCTTCGTCACTCACCACTAGATCCTCTCAGGGCCGGTGCCCGGGAAAAAACGCGAGAGCGGGCCCGCCCCGAAGGGCGGACCCGCTCACAAGGCAAGAGCCTCAGGCGTCCTTGGACTCCTCGGCCGCAGCCGCGTCCTCGACGACCTCGTCGGCCTTGGTCTCCTCGACCTTGGCAGCCTCGGTCTCCTTGACGGCACGCTTGGTGGCCGCCTCGGCCTCACCGGTGGCCTGCTGGGCCACGGTCAGGGCCTCCACCAGCTCGATGACAGCCATGGGCGCGTTGTCGCCACGACGGTTACCGATCTTGGTGATACGGGTGTAGCCACCCGGGCGGTTCTCGTAGCGCGGGCCGATCTCGGTGAAGAGCGTGTGGACGACGCTCTTGTCCGTGATCACCTGGAGCACCTGACGGCGGTTGTGAAGGTCGCCCTTCTTCGCCTTGGTGACCAGACGCTCGGCGTACGGCCGCAGACGGCGGGCCTTCGCCTCGGTGGTCGTGATGCGGCCGTGCTCGAACAGCGACTTCGCGAGGTTCGCGAGGAGCAGCTTCTCGTGCGCGGCGCTGCCGCCCAGACGGGCACCCTTGGTGGGCTTCGGCATGGTTCTTCTCCTGTGAGTCTGCCCCGGCCGTATCAGGTACCGAGGTCAGTATCCGAGCAGACGGTTGTCTGTCGGAGATCCAGGCTTCCCGAAGGGAGCCTGGAAGGGGCGCGGGGAACTGCGCGATCAAGCACAGCGCACCCGCGCCCGAGTAGGGACCGTTGAGCCCGAGCTCTTAGTACTGCTCGGTCTCCACGAAGCCCGCGTCCGCGTCGTCGTCGGCACCAAAGGCGTCGGCGGCAGCGGTGGGGTCGAATCCGGGCGGGCTGTCCTTGAGGGCCAGGCCCATGCCGGCCAGCTTCGCCTTGACCTCGTCGATGGACTTCGCACCGAAGTTGCGGATGTCCAGGAGGTCGGCCTCGGAGCGGGCGACGAGCTCACCCACGGAGTGGATGCCCTCACGCTTGAGGCAGTTGTACGAGCGGACCGTGAGCTCCAGCTCCTCGATCGGCAGCGCGAGATCGGCGGCCAGGGCGGCGTCCGTGGGGGACGGGCCCATGTCGATGCCCTCGGCGTCGATGTTCAGCTCGCGGGCGAGACCGAACAGCTCGACCAGGGTCTTACCGGCCGACGCCATGGCGTCGCGGGGACGCATGGCCTGCTTGGTCTCGACGTCGACGATCAGCTTGTCGAAGTCGGTGCGCTGCTCGACACGGGTCGCCTCGACCTTGTACGTGACCTTCAGCACCGGCGAGTAGATCGAGTCGACCGGGATGCGCCCGATCTCCTGACCGACCTGCTTGTTCTGAACGGCGGAGACGTAGCCGCGACCGCGCTCGACGGTCAGCTCCATCTCCAGCTTGCCCTTGCCGTTGAGCGTGGCGAGGACGAGGTCGGGGTTGTGCACCTCGACACCGGCCGGGGGCGCGATGTCGGCGGCGGTGACCAGACCCGGACCCTGCTTGCGCAGGTACATCACGACCGGCTCGTCGTGCTCCGAGGAGACGACCAGCTGCTTGATGTTGAGGATCAGGTCGGTGACGTCCTCCTTGACGCCCGGCACGGTGGTGAACTCGTGCAGGACACCGTCGATGCGGATGCTGGTGACAGCAGCGCCGGGGATCGACGACAGGAGGGTGCGGCGCAGGGAGTTGCCGAGGGTGTAGCCGAAGCCCGGCTCCAGCGGCTCGATCACGAACCGGGAGCGGAACTCGTCGACGACCTCTTCGGTCAACGAGGGACGCTGAGCGATCAGCATGTTGCGTTCCTTCAGTCAGGGGCACCCACTATTTGATGCCCTGAGTCACCGGGCGGTGGCCCGATGGTGGTATGTGCAAGGGTACGGGCGATACAGCCCCGAAGAGCCGTACCGCCCGAAATCCTCAACCCGAACCGGCCGTGTGCCGGAAGCGGCGGTGATCAGCCCCGCTGCTGCGGAGCGGGCCGCCGCACCCGATCAAACGCGGCGGCGCTTCGGCGGACGGCAGCCGTTGTGCGGGGTGGGGGTGACGTCCTGGATCGAGCCGACCTCGAGGCCGGTGGCCTGGAGGGAGCGGATCGCGGTCTCACGGCCGGAGCCGGGACCCTTGACGAAGACGTCGACCTTGCGCATGCCGTGCTCCTGCGCGCGACGCGCGGCCGACTCGGCGGCCATCTGCGCGGCGAACGGGGTCGACTTGCGCGAGCCCTTGAAGCCGACGTGGCCGGCGGAGGCCCAGGAGATCACGTTGCCGGACGGGTCCGTGATCGAGACGATCGTGTTGTTGAACGTGCTCTTGATGTGAGCGTGCCCGTGAGCGACGTTCTTCTTTTCCTTGCGGCGCACCTTCTTGGCAGCGCCCTGACGACCCTTGGGGGGCATCTGTAACTCCTACGGGGAGGTGGTCGGTCCTACAGCGAAGACCGCTGATGAAGCGTTGTCCGCTGTGGACTACTTCTTGCCCGGCTTCTTCTTGCCGGCGATGGCGCGACGCGGGCCCTTGCGGGTGCGGGCGTTGGTGCTGGTGCGCTGACCGCGGACGGGCAGACCGCGGCGGTGCCGCAGACCCTGGTAGCAGCCGATCTCGACCTTGCGGCGGATGTCGGCCTGGATCTCGCGACGGAGGTCACCCTCGGTCTTGATGTTGTTGTCGACGTACTCGCGGATCGCGACGAGCTGCTCCTCGGAGAGGTCGCGAACGCGGGTGTTCGGGTCGACGCCGGTCGCAGCCAGCGTCTCCTGCGAGAGGGTCCGGCCGATGCCGAACACGTAGGTGAGGGCGACCTCCACACGCTTTTCGCGCGGGATGTCGACACCGGAAACGCGTGCCATTCAATGGCTCCAGTTGAATCTTCGGAGGTCTTCCGCAGAACCGGGCCCCAGCCGCCGTACGAGGTACGAACTGGGTCCCCGGCCTCCGAGCCGGGGGTGTCAGACCTGGGAGGCCCAGGACTGGGTGCTGCGTATGAACATGTTCAGCTTGCGTCGCGCGAATCTCTGCGGGTGCAGAGGGTGCGGTCCTGCGTCAGCCCTGGCGCTGCTTGTGGCGCGGGTTCTCGCAGATGACCATGACCCGACCGTGACGGCGGATCACCCTGCACTTGTCGCAGATCTTCTTGACGCTCGGCTTGACCTTCATGGGGTGAGGTTCTCCGGGTCAGTTGCCGACAGCCCCGCGCAAACGGGGTGTAGGCAAGATCTACTTGTAGCGGTAGACGATCCGGCCACGCGTGAGGTCGTACGGAGACAACTCCACCACGACCCGGTCGTCAGGGAGGATGCGGATGTAGTGCATACGCATCTTGCCGCTGATGTGTGCCAGGACCTGGTGGCCGTTCTGGAGCTCGACCTTGAACATGGCGTTCGGAAGAGACTCGACGACAGTGCCCTCGATCTCGATGGCACCTTGCTTCTTGGCCACGCTTCGCCCTTCGAATCGACTACCTTGATCGACTCTGTACGAGCGCATGCAGGCATGCGGGTGCACGAGAGCCGACGAGTCAGTCTACGTCAGCGCACCCGGAAACACGAATCGAGGAAGTCTGCCCCATACGGGTGATCGTCATGCAAGGGGGTCCGGAGCAGCCGTGACCCCGTGCTCCGCGAGCTTGGCCCGGCCGCCGTCCACAGCCGTCAGGACCAGCGGGCCCTCCTCCGTCAGCGCGACGGAGTGCTCCCAGTGAGAGGACCAGGTGCCGTCCGTGGTGATGACGGTCCAGTCGTCCTCCAGGACCTCCGTCTTCGGGGTGCCCAGGGAGACCATCGGCTCGATGGCCAGGCAGAAACCGGGCACCAGCTTGGAGCCCTTGCCGCGACGGCGGTCGACGTAGTTCAGCAGGTGCGGGTCCATGTGCATCTCGGTGCCGATGCCGTGGCCGCCGTAGTCCTCGATGATCCCGTACCGGCCGCCGCCGGGCTTCGGCTGGCGACGGATGTAGGTCTCGATGGCACGGGAGATGTCGACGAGCCGGTTGCCGAGCTTCATGGCGGCGATGCCCGCCCACATCGACTCCTCGGTCACCCGGGAGAGCTCGATCAGTTCCGGGGCGTGACCGGAGCCCACGAAGGCGGTGAAGGCGGCGTCGCCGTGCCAGCCGTCGACGACCGCGCCGCAGTCGATCGAGATGATGTCGCCGTCCTTGAGGACGACGTCCTCGGACGGGATGCCGTGGACGACGACGTCGTTCACGGAGGTGCAGATGGTCGCGGGGAACCCGCCGTAGCCGAGGAAGTTCGACTTGGCGCCGTGCTCCGCGAGCACCTTGCGCGCGACCTCGTCCAGGTCCTTCGTCGTCGCCCCCGGCACGGCCGCCTCCCGCGTGGCCGCGTGGATGGCGGCGACGACCAGCCCTGCCGCTCGCATCCTGGCGATCTGCTCGGGCGTCTTGATCTGCACCATGGGGGCTACGGCCTTTCTGGACTTCCGGACCCGGGGGACCGCGGATAGCCGCTCAGGGCTGCGGACCTCGGACTGCGGCTGGGGACTGCGGGCGGCGGGGAGGGGCTGCGGACCGTCGGCCGCGCTGGATTCCACGATACGTGGGGGCGGTCACACCCCCCACACAGCAGCCGCGGTCCCCTTCCTCAGGGAACCGCGGCTGCGGCGACGTACACACGACTACTTGTCGTCGTCCTCGCGCTTGAGCGCTTCGAGCGCCCGCTTGGTGATCTCTTCGACCGGGCCCAGCGACGAGATCGTGACGACCAGTCCCTGCGCCTTGTAGTAGTCGATGATCGGCTCGGTCTGCGTGTGGTAGACCTCGAGCCGCTTGCGGACGGTGTCCTCGGAGTCGTCGTCACGCTGGTACAGCTCGCCACCGCAGACGTCGCAGACGCCTTCCTTGGCGGCGGGCTTGTACTCCACGTGGAAGACGTGCGCGGAGTCGTTGCGGCAGATGCGCCGGCCGGCGATCCGCTTGACGACCTCGGCCTCGGGGACTTCGAGGTCGAGTACCGCGTCCAGCTTGATGCTCTCGGTGTTGAGAACCTCGTCCAGCGCCTCGGCCTGCGAGACGTTGCGCGGGAAACCGTCCAGCAGGAAGCCGTTCTCGGCGTCGGGCTGCTCCATGCGGTCCTTGGCCATGGCGATGGTCACCTCGTCGGGGACGAGGTTGCCGGCGTCCATGTAGGACTTCGCGAGTTTCCCGAGCTCCGTCTGCTGGCTGATGTTGGCGCGGAACAGGTCGCCCGTGGAGATGTGGGGCACGCCCAGTTTCGCGGCGAGCAGCGTTGCCTGCGTTCCCTTACCGGCGCCCGGCGGCCCGACGAGGACGATTCGCATCAGCGGAGGAACCCTTCGTAATTGCGCTGCTGGAGCTGGCTCTCGATCTGCTTCACCGTCTCCAGACCGACACCCACGATGATGAGGATGCTGGTACCGCCGAACGGGAAGTTCTGGCTTGCCCCGAAGCCAACCAACGCCATCGTCGGGACGAGAGCAATCAGGCCCAAGTACAGCGAACCCGGCCAGGTGATCCGGTTGAGTACGTAGCTCAGGTACTCAGCGGTCGGTCGGCCAGCCCGGATGCCCGGGATGAAGCCACCATACTTCTTCATGTTGTCGGCGACTTCCTCGGGGTTGAAGGAGATCGCCACATAGAAGAACGCGAAGAAAACGATCAGCAAGAAGTACATGCTGATGTAAATCGGGTGGTCACCCTTGGTGAGGTTCTGCTCGATCCAGGTCTTCCAGCTGGAATTGCCCCCGGCGAACTGCGCCACGAGTGCCGGAATGTAGAGCAGCGAGGAGGCGAAGATGACCGGGATCACACCCGCCTGGTTGACCTTCAGCGGGATGTAGGTCGACGTACCGCCGTAGGAACGGCGGCCGATCATGCGCTTCGCGTACTGGACGGGAATACGGCGCTGAGCCTGCTCGACGAAGACCACCAGCCCGACCATGACCAGGCCGACGAGGATGACGGTGCCGAACTCGATCCAGCCGCCGGCCAGGGTGCCCTGCTTCTTGATGGCCCACAGCGCGGACGGGAAGGTCGCGGCGATCGAGATGAACATCAGGATCGACATGCCGTTGCCGATACCGCGGTCGGTGATCAGCTCGCCCAGCCACATGACGACGGCCGTACCGGCGGTCATGCAGATGACCATCGTGACGGTGGTGAAGATCGCACGGTCCGGGACGATGCTCGACGCGACCGTGCAGCCGGAGAACAGGGCGCCGCTGCGCGCGGTGGCCACCAGGCCGGTGCCCTGAAGAATCGCGAGTGCCACGGTCAGGTAGCGGGTGTACTGCGTGATCTTCGCCGTGCCGGACTGGCCCTCCTTCTTGAGGGCCTCCAGACGCGGGATCACCACGGTCAGCAGCTGGAGAATGATGCTCGCCGTGATGTACGGCATGATGCCGAGGGCGAAGATCGTGATCTGGAGCAGCGCGCCGCCGCTGAACATATTGACCAGACCGAAGAGGCCCTGGTTGCCGGATGCCTCGTCCACGCACTGCTGAACGGACTTGTAGTCGACGCCCGGGATCGGGATGTGGGTACCGACCCGGTAGACCACGATGATCGCGAGCGTGAAGAGCAGCTTCTTGCGCAGGTCGGGCGTCCTGAACGCCCGGGCGAACGCGGTGAGCACGGTGCCTCCTGCGACCCCCGCGCAACTGCGTCAAGGGTGACGGTCTTGAGATTCCGATGGAATGACGACTAGTGAACGGTCATCTGCCGCTCAGAGTGCCCCATGTGGAGCACCCAGGAAAGTGGGCAGTGCAGGCCACCTTACCGGCGACACTACTCCCCTTGGAACGACCAACCGGGGATACCCCATTTGTGGGGTATCCCCGGTCGGGATCGTTCAAGTCATCGAGACGCCTGAGTGGCTCAGACGAGCTCGGTGACGGTGCCGCCGGCAGCGGTGATCTTCTCCTTGGCGGAGCCGGAGACGGCGTCGACCGTCACCTGGAGCGCCACGGAGATCTCGCCCTGGCCGAGGACCTTGACGAGGCTGTTCTTGCGAACGGCACCCTTGGCCACCAGACCCTCGACGGTGACCTCGCCACCCTCGGGGTAGAGCGCGGCCAGCTTGTCGAGGTTCACGACCTGGAACTCGGTCTTGAACGGGTTCTTGAAGCCCTTCAGCTTCGGAAGACGCATGTGGAGGGGCATCTGGCCACCCTCGAAGCGCTCCGGAACCTGGTAACGGGCCTTCGTACCCTTGGTACCACGACCGGCCGTCTTACCCTTCGACGCCTCACCACGACCGACACGGGTCTTGGCGGTCTTGGCGCCCGGGGCGGGACGAAGGTTGTGGATCTTGAGCGGGTTCTGCTCACCCATGATCAGTCGACCTCCTCGACCGTCACGAGGTGGCGGACGGTGTGCACCATGCCGCGGAACTCGGGGCGGTCCTCCTTGACGACCTGCGTGTTGATGCCCTTGAGACCAAGGGAACGCAGGGTGTCACGGTGGTTCTGCTTGCTGCCGATGTACGACTTCACCTGCGTGATCTTGAGCTGCGCCATCAGACACCAGCCCCGGCACGCGCACGGAGAAGAGCCGCGGGAGCGACGTCCTCGAGGGGCAGACCACGGCGGGCCGCGATCTCCTCGGGACGCTGCAGGCCCTTCAGGGCCGCCACGGTCGCGTGCACGATGTTGATCGCGTTGTCGGAGCCGAGCGACTTCGACAGCACGTCGTGGATACCGGCGCACTCGAGCACGGCACGCACCGGGCCACCGGCGATAACACCGGTACCGGGGGACGCGGGCTTGAGCAGCACGACGCCGGCAGCCTTCTCACCCTGGATCGGGTGCGGGATGGTGCCCTGGATACGGGGGACCTTGAAGAAGTGCTTCTTGGCCTCCTCAACACCCTTGGCGATGGCGGCCGGCACCTCCTTGGCCTTGCCGTAACCGACACCCACGGTGCCGTCACCGTCGCCCACCACGACCAGCGCGGTGAAGCTGAAGCGACGACCACCCTTCACAACCTTGGCGACGCGGTTGATCGCGACGACACGCTCGACGTAAGCGGTCTTCTCGGCGGCAGCTGCGCCGCCGTCACGGCCCTTCCGGTCCCGCCGCTCGCCGCCACCGGCACCGCTTCCACGGCGCTGGGGTCCAGCCATTGGAATTACCTCTCTCTGTTTCCGCTAGCTACGGAACCGGCTCAGAACTTCAGACCGGCTTCGCGGGCGGCGTCCGCCAGGGCGGCGATGCGCCCGGCGTACTGGTTGCCACCACGGTCGAATACGACAGCCTCGACGCCCGCGGCCTTGGCACGCTCGGCGACAAGCGCGCCGACCTGCTTGGCCTGGGCCGACTTGTCACCCTCGCCACCGCGGATCGAGGTGTCCAGGGTGGACGCCGACGCAAGGGTGTGACCCTTGAGGTCGTCGATCACCTGGGCCACGATGTGGCGGTTGGAACGGGTAACGACCAGGCGGGGACGCTCGGCCGTGCCACCGATCCGCTTGCGGATACGGATGTGACGGCGCTTGATCGCGGCGCGCTTGTAGGCGTCGCCCTTCAGGATCTTCTGTCCGTATGCCATGGCTTACTTACCCGCCTTTCCGACCTTGCGGCGGATGACTTCGCCCTCGTACTTGACGCCCTTGGCCTTGTACGGGTCGGGCTTGCGCAGCTTGCGGATGTTGGCCGCAACCTCGCCGACCTTCTGCTTGTCGATGCCCTCGACCTGGAAGCGGGTCGGGGTCTCCACCTTGAAGGTGATTCCCTCGGGCGCCTCGACCGTGATCGGGTGGCTGTAGCCGAGCGCGAACTCGAGGTTCGAACCCTTGGCCGTAACGCGGTAACCGACACCGCTGATCTCGAGCTTCTTCACGTAACCCTGGGTCACGCCGGTGATCATGTTCGCCACCAGCGTGCGGGACAGGCCGTGCAGGGCCTTGCTCTGACGCTCGTCGTTGGGGCGGGTGACGTTCAGAACGCCGTCCTCACCCTTGGCGATCTCGATCGGCGCCACGACGGTGTGGGTCAGCGTGCCCTTGGGGCCCTTGACCGCAACCGTCTGGCCGTCGATGGTGACGTCCACGCCGGCGGGAACCGTGATGGGGAGCTTGCCAATACGCGACATAGCTGTTTCCTCCGTTCCCTTCCGCTACCAGACGTAGGCGAGGACTTCTCCGCCTACGCCCTTCTTGCCGGCCTGCTTGTCGGTGAGGAGCCCGTGGGACGTGGAGATGATCGCCACGCCGAGCCCGCCGAGCACCTTCGGCAGGTTGGTGGACTTCGCGTAAACCCGGAGACCGGGCTTGGAAATCCGCTTGATGCCCGCGATGGAGCGCTCACGGTTGGGGCCGAACTTCAGCTCCAGGACGAGGTTCTTGCCGACCTCGGCGTCCTCGACCTTCCAGCCCGTGATGAAGCCCTCCTGCTGGAGGATCTCCGCGATGTGAGACTTGATCTTCGATGCCGGCATCGTCACGGAGTCGTGGTATGCCGAGTTCGCGTTCCGCAGACGCGTAAGCATGTCTGCGATCGGATCAGTCATGGTCATGAATTGGCCTTCGGCCTCTCTCGCCGGGGTTTCCTGGTGCGCCATCCCTCTCCCCGATCCGGGACGGGACGGGTGCGGCGCGGTGGACCTACGGCGTAGTAAGTCGTACGGGCGACAATCAGGCGCCCAACCCTCCAAGCCTAAGCCATGGAGAGGTGGGCACCTGACACGCCCAGTGCTTACCGAGAGCCCTTGGAATCCCTAGATTTAGGGGATTACCAGGAGCTCTTGGTCACGCCCGGCAGCTCGCCACGGTGAGCCATCTCACGAAGGCACACGCGGCACAGGCCGAACTTGCGGTACACGGAGTGGGGACGGCCGCAGCGCTGGCAGCGCGTGTAGCCACGCACGCCGAACTTGGGCTTGCGAGCAGCCTTCGCGATGAGAGCCTTCTTCGCCATCTCGCTCACGCCTCCTTGAAGGGGAAGCCGAGGTGACGAAGGAGCGCACGGCCCTCAGCGTCGTTGGTCGCCGTGGTCACCACGGTGATGTCCATACCCCGGGTGCGGTCGATCTTGTCCTGGTCGATCTCGTGGAACATGACCTGCTCCGTGAGACCGAAGGTGTAGTTGCCACGGCCGTCGAACTGCTTGGGGGACAGGCCGCGGAAGTCGCGGATGCGCGGCAGCGCGAGCGACAGGGTGCGGTCCAGGAACTCCCACATGCGGTCGCCACGGAGCGTGACGTGGGCACCGATCGGCTGGCCCTCACGCAGCTTGAACTGCGCGATGGACTTGCGGGCCTTGGTGACCTGCGGCTTCTGGCCGGTGATCGTGGTGAGGTCGCGGATCGCGCCATCGATCAGCTTGGAGTCGCGGGCGGCGTCGCCCACACCCATGTTGACCACGATCTTCACGAGGCCGGGGATCTGCATGACGTTCTCGTACTTGAACTCGTCACGCAGCTTGCCCGCGATCTCCTCGCGGTACTTCGTCTTGAGACGCGGGGTGGTGGTGGTAGCCATCAGATGTCCTCACCCGTCCGCTTGGCAACGCGGATCTTGTTGCCCTCGTCGTCGAAGCGGTAACCGACACGCGTGACGACCTTGTTGCCGTCCTTCTCCACGACCAGCTGAACGTTGGAAACGTGGATCGGGGCCTCGGTGGTCACGATGCCGCCGGCCTGGGAACCGCGAGCGGTCGGGCCGGCCTTCGTGTGCTTCTTGACCCGGTTGACACCCTCGACCAGGACACGGTCCTCGCGGGGGAAGGCCGCGATGACCTTGCCCTGCTTGCCCTTGTCCTTACCGGTGATGACCTGGACCAGGTCGCCCTTCTTGATCTTCATGCTTACAGCACCTCCGGCGCGAGCGAGATGATCTTCATGAACTTCTTCTCGCGCAGCTCACGGCCGACAGGGCCGAAGATACGGGTGCCACGAGGGTCGCCGTCGTTCTTCAGAATGACGGCGGCGTTCTCGTCGAAGCGGATGTACGAGCCGTCCGGACGGCGGCGCTCCTTGACGGTGCGAACGATGACGGCCTTGACGACGTCACCCTTCTTCACGTTGCCGCCGGGGATCGCGTCCTTGACGGTGGCGACGATGACGTCACCGATGCCCGCGTAGCGGCGACCGGAGCCACCGAGCACACGGATGCAAAGGATCTCCTTCGCACCAGTGTTGTCGGCGACACGCAGTCGCGACTCCTGCTGGATCACGTCTATCTCCTGGTTGTCTGCCGGTTCCCGGGGCGGTTCGCACGACGGCGAACCGCCCCGAGCCTGGCGGAACTATTCCTAGGGGGTCCCCCTAGGAGGGATTACTTGGCCTTCTCGAGGATCTCGACGACGCGCCAGCGCTTCGTCGCAGACAGCGGCCGGGTCTCCGCGAGGAGGACACGGTCGCCGACGCCGGCGGCGTTCTGCTCGTCGTGGGCCTTGAGCTTGTTCGTACGGCGGATGACCTTGCCGTACAGCGCGTGCTTGACACGGTCCTCGACGGCGACGACGACGGTCTTGTCCATCTTGTCGCTGACGACGAGACCCTCACGGGTCTTGCGGAAACCGCGCGCCTCGGTGTTCTCAGTCACGTTGCTCTCGCTCATCAGGCGTTCTCCACCGTCTCGATGCCCAGCTCGCGCTCACGCATGAGGGTGTAGATCCGCGCGATGTCCTTACGGACGGCCTTGAGCCGACCGTGGTTCTCGAGCTGACCCGTCGCCGCCTGGAAGCGGAGGTTGAACAGCTCTTCCTTGGCCTCGCGGAGCTTCGCAAGAAGCTCCTCGTTGCCCAGCTCGCGCAGCTCGGACGCCTTGGTACCGGCCGACATCACGCTTCACCTGCCTCGCGCTTGACGATCCGGCACTTCATCGGCAGCTTGTGGGCTGCGCGAGTGAGGGCCTCACGGGCGATCTTCTCGTTGGGGTAGGACAGCTCGAACATGACCCGACCCGGGTGCACGTTCGCGATCCACCACTCCGGAGAACCCTTACCGGAACCCATGCGGGTCTCGGCAGGCTTCTTCGTCAGGGGACGGTCCGGGTAAATGTTGATCCAGACCTTGCCGCCACGCTTGATGTGGCGGGTCATGGCGATACGGGCCGCCTCGATCTGGCGGTTGGTCACGTACGCCGGCGTGAGGGCCTGGATGCCGTACTCGCCGAACGCGACCGTCGTGCCGCCCTTGGCCTGACCACGGCGCTTCGGGTGGTGCTGCTTGCGGTGCTTGACCCTACGGGGGATCAGCATGTCGGTCAGGCCTCCGTTCCGGTGCTCTCAGCCGGAGCGGCGGCGGGAGCGTCGGCCTTGGGGGCCTCGGCAGCCGGAGCCGTCTGCGGCTTACGACCGCGACCGCCACGCTCGCCACCGCGGCCACCACGGCCGGCCGGGCGGTCAGCGCCGCCACGGGCCGGGCGGTTGCCCGCGCGGGCAGCAGCGTTCTCGGCGCGGACCTCGGCGATGTTCTTGACGTCGCCCTTGTAGATCCAGACCTTCACGCCGATGCGGCCGAAGGTCGTCTTGGCCTCGAAGAAGCCGTAGTCCACGTTCGCGCGGAGCGTGTGCAGGGGCACACGGCCCTCGCGGTAGAACTCCGAGCGGGACATCTCGGCGCCACCGAGGCGGCCACCGCACTGGATCTTGATGCCCTTGGCGCCGGCCTTCATGGCGGACTGCATGCTCTTGCGCATGGCCCGACGGAAGGAGACGCGGGAGGAGAGCTGCTCGGCGACGGCCTGGGCAACCAGCTGAGCGTCGGTCTCGGGGTTCTTGACCTCGAGGATGTTCAGCTGGACCTGCTTGCCCGTGAGCTTCTCGAGGTCGCCGCGGATGCGGTCGGCCTCGGCGCCACGGCGGCCGATGACGATGCCCGGACGAGCGGTGTGGATGTCCACACGCACGCGGTCACGGGTGCGCTCGATCTCAACCTTCGAGATGCCGGCGCGCTCCATGCCGGACGTCATCATCCGACGGATGGCGACGTCTTCCTTGACGTAGTCCTTGTACAGCTTGTCGGCGTACCAACGCGACTTGAAGTCGGTCGTGACACCGAGCCGGAACCCGTGCGGGTTTACCTTCTGGCCCATTACCGGGTTCCTTCCTTGCTGCTGACGACCACGGTGATGTGGCTGGTCCGCTTGCGGATCCGGTAGGCGCGGCCCTGGGCACGCGGACGGAACCGCTTCAGGGTCGGGCCCTCGTCGACGTACGCCTCGGAGATGTAGAGGCTGTCGGCGTCAGTGTGGTCGTAGTTGTGCGCGGCGTTGGCAATGGCGCTGTCCAGCACCTTGCCGACCGGCACGCTCGCGGCCTGCGGGGCGAAACGCAGGACCGCCTGAGCCTCCGTGGCATCCATGCCACGGATAAGGTCCACCACGCGGCGGGCCTTCATGGGCGTGACGCGGATGTACCGCGCCTGGGCCCTGGCTTCCATGGTTGTCCTTCCAGTGTCTGTCATGGTCAATCCACCCCGCTACTAGCGGCGCTTCGACTTCCGGTCGTCCTTGACGTGACCCCGGAAGGTGCGCGTCGGCGAGAACTCGCCGAGCTTGTGGCCGACCATCGACTCGGTGACAAACACCGGGATGTGGGTCTTGCCGTTGTGCACCGCGATCGTGTGGCCGAGCATGGCCGGGATGATCATCGAGCGACGGGACCAGGTCTTGATGACGTTCTTGGTGCCGGCTTCGTTCTGTACGTCCACCTTCTTGATCAGGTGGTCGTCGACGAAGGGCCCCTTCTTGAGACTGCGCGGCATCTAAACCCGCTCCTAGCGCTTCTTGTTCGTCTTGCGGCGGCGGACGATGTACTTGTTCGAAGCCTTCTTCGGCGAACGAGTACGACCCTCCTTCTGACCCCACGGCGAGACCGGGTGACGACCACCGGAGGTCTTGCCTTCACCACCACCGTGCGGGTGGTCAACCGGGTTCATCGCCACACCGCGAACGGTCGGGCGGACGCCCAGCCAGCGCTTGCGGCCGGCCTTGCCCCAGTTGATGTTGCTCTGCTCGGCGTTGCCGACCTCGCCGACCGTGGCGCGGCAGCGCTGGTCGACCAGGCGGATCTCACCGGAGGGCATGCGGAGGTGGGCCATGGTGCCCTCCTTCGCGAGCAGCTGCACCGAGGCACCGGCGGAGCGGGCGAACTTGGCGCCGCCACCGGGACGGATCTCGATCGCGTGGATCGTGGTACCGACCGGGATGTTGCGGAGCGCCAGGTTGTTGCCCGGCTTGATGTCGGCCCCAGGACCGTTCTCGACGCGGTCACCCTGCGACAGGTTGCGCGGGGCGAGGATGTAGCGCTTCTCGCCGTCCGCGTAGTGCAGCAGCGCGATGCGCGCGGTGCGGTTGGGGTCGTACTCGATGTGCGCGACCTTCGCCGGCACGCCGTCCTTGTCGTGACGACGGAAGTCGATCACACGGTAGGCGCGCTTGTGTCCGCCACCCTGGTGGCGAACGGTCACACGACCGGCGTTGTTACGGCCGCCCTTGCTGTGCAGCGGGCGGACCAGCGACTTCTCCGGCGTGGACCGCGTGACCTCGACGAAGTCGGCGACGCTGGAGCCACGACGGCCCGGCGTAGTCGGCTTGTACTTGCGGATTCCCATTTCTCAGTCCTCGTCCGATATCGGACGATCCGACCCGCTTACGCGGTCGGACCGCCGAAGATGTCGATACGGTCGCCCTCGGCGAGGGTCACGATCGCGCGCTTGGTGTCAGCACGCTTACCGAAACCGCTCTTGGTGCGCTTGCGCTTGCCCTGGCGGTTGATCGTGTTGACCCCGGTGACCTTGACCGAGAAGACCGCCTGGACGGCCTCCTTGATCTGGGTCTTGTTGGAGCCCGGCGCCACGACGAAGGTGTACTTGCCCTCGTCGAGCAGCGCGTAGCTCTTCTCCGAGACGACCGGCTTGAGGAGCACGTCACGGGGGTCCGTGAAGGACTTGCTCAGCGGCGTCTCGACGGTGTTCTTGCCCTCGGTGGCGTGGCGCTTCGCCTTGGCGACGCGCGCGGCCTTGGCGGCCTTGGCGGCCTTCGAGGCGATGCTCGGGTGACGCGTAGCCATCAGGCCTCGCTCCCTTCGGTGTCGTTGGCCTTCGGGCCGGCGACGAAGGACTCGAGAGCGGCCTGGGTGAAGACCACGTCGTCCGAGACGATCACGTCGTACGTGTTCAGCTGGCCCGGCTCCAGGATGTGGACCTGGGGCAGGTTGCGGGCGGACAGCCACGCGGCCTCGTCGGCGCGGTCGACGACCAGGAGCAGGTTCTTGCGCTCCGAGATCTTGCCGAACAGCGTGCGAGCGGCCTTCGTGGAGGGGGTCTCGCCCTCGATCACGCCGGTGACGACGTGAATGCGGTTGTGGCGGGCCCGGTCGGTGAGGGCGTGACGCAGAGCGGCAGCCTTCATCTTCTTCGGGGTCCGCTGCGAGTAGTCACGCGGCTGCGGGCCGTGGACGACGCCACCGCCGGCGAACTGCGGCGCACGGGTCGAGCCCTGGCGCGCGCGGCCGGTGCCCTTCTGACGGTAAGGCTTCTTACCGCCACCGCGAACCTCGCCGCGGGTCTTGGTCTTGTGCGTGCCCTGACGGGCGGCAGCGTTCTGCGCGACGACGACCTGGTGGATCAGCGGGATGCTGATCTTCTCCACGCCGAAGATCTCCGCGGGGAGCTCGACGCTACCGGTCTTCTCGCCCGCAGGCGAAAGGATGTCAACAGTGCTCATCGGTACCTCAGGCCCCCTTGGCCGCGGTGCGGACCAGGACGAGGCCGCCGTTCGGACCGGGAACCGCGCCCTTGATGAGCAGCAGACCCTTCTCCGCGTCAACGGCGTGGACGGTCAGGTTCTGGGTGGTGACCCGCTCGTTGCCCATGCGGCCCGCCATGCGGAGGCCCTTGAACACGCGGCCCGGGGTGGCGCAGCCACCGATGGAACCGGGGGAGCGGTGCTTGCGCTGGGTGCCGTGACCGGCGCCGAGGCCCTTGAAGTTGTGACGCTTCATGACACCGGCGAAGCCCTTGCCCTTGCTCTTGCCGGTCACGTCCACCTTGATGCCGGCCTCGAACACCTCAGCGGTGATCTCCTGGCCGAGGGTGTACTCGCTGGCGTCAGCGGTACGGATCTCGACGAGGTGGCGACGGGGGGTGACGTCGGCCTTCGCGAAGTGGCCCTTGAGGGGCTTGTTCACCTTGCGCGGGTCGATCTCGCCGAACGCGATCTGGACGGACTCGTAGCCGTCGACGTCGTTCGTGCGGACCTGGGTGACGACGTTGGGGCCGGCCTTGACGACGGTGACCGGAACAACACGGTTGTTCTCGTCCCACACCTGCGTCATGCCGAGCTTCTCGCCCAGGATGCCCTTGATCTGCTTAGCCATTCTCAGATCACCGATCCCTAGAGCTTGATCTCGATGTCGACACCGGCCGGGAGGTCGAGTCGCATCAGAGAGTCAACGGTCTTGGGCGTGGGGTCGAGGATGTCGATGAGGCGCTTGTGCGTGCGCATCTCGAAGTGCTCGCGAGAGTCCTTGTACTTGTGCGGCGACTTGATGACGCAGTACACGTTCTTCTCAGTGGGCAGCGGCACCGGGCCCGCGACCGACGCACCAGTGCGGGTCACCGTCTCGACGATCTTCTTCGCCGAGGAGTCGATGACCTCGTGGTCGTAGGCCTTGAGCCGGATGCGGATCTTCTGTCCCGCCATGGCTACTCAGTAGTCCTTTGTCTCGATATAACGCTCTGGCACCCGAGGGTTCGCGTCCCGACCTCCGACCCACGCGGTCGGGTGTGTCGCGCTCCTGGCGACAGGGATGTCCATATATGGATTCCCCACCAGGGACGCGGCTCTGCCCGAAAGCAACCGCAGGACCGGGGGTGAGAACACCCACCGGGCGCCTGGTCCGCACCCCGCTGACACTTCCCGGAAGATTCCCGTACGTCCGCCCCAGCGCTGCCTCACGACAGATTGGGCGACGAGTACTGTGGGACTCGCTTCCGGTCCTCCCGACGGGAGGCGCGCAGCATCGGCACTCGACCGAGCAACTCCGACAGTCTGCCATAAGGGACGGGGCCCTGGCCAATCGAGCCGGAGAGAATACCCCCGAAGTGACGCAGGTCAAACACGGGCGGTCCACGGTGCGTGATGAGCCCCGCTCGCCCGCCGCAGAGCGGGTCCCGAACCCCGCCCTCCTCGGCCAGGAAGCCCTGGTCAGCCCTGAGCCGCGAAGCGGACGAACGCCGCCCAGGCGGCGGGGGCCGTCGCCAGACGATCGCCGCCCGGGTTCTTGGAGTCGCGGATGTGGATCGTGGTGGGGGTGGGGGCTATTTCGACGCAGTCACTGGGGTTACTGCTGTCGCTGTAGCTGCTTTTCAACCACTTCAGCTCGGAGGCTTCGTCGACCGAGGTCTCGTGCGTCATGTCTCTCCCAGCACTTGCTCGATGAAGGCCAGCGACTCCCCCGGCGAGAGAGCTTGAGCCCTGATGATGCCGTACCTCAGTTCGAGAATCCGGATGTGCCTCGGGTCTGAGACCGGGCGCCCGTTGAACTCGCCGTCGGTACGTCCCGCTGCCGTGCCATCCCCGAACTTCAGCACCTGGATCCGCCCAGCCGCACCAGGATGATCGGCTCGCGCGGTGGGCATCACCTGGAACTCGACCTGCGCCAACTGTGCCATCTCCAGCAGGTGTTCGAGCTGACGGCGGTGCACCATTGCGCCTCCGACGGGCCGCCGCAGAGTCACCTCCTCCTGCACAAAACTGAGCTCCGGAACGGGTGACCGGTTGAAAATTGACCGCCTTGCCATCCGCGCGGCCACTGCTCGCTCCAACTCGTCCTGCGACAGTGTGGGCCGCCACGTAGCGAAGAGCGCCCGCGCGTACGCCTCCGTCTGCAACAACCCATGGATGTTGTGGTTGCTGTAAAGCAGCAGCTCGACCGCCCGCTCCTCCAGCATCTTCAGTTCGCGCACCTTCTTCGGGTACCGGGCCTTCTCCATGTCCTCCTTGAAGGCCCTGAGGCGACCGCCGGCGTTCAGGGCGTCGTCCGCGCGGTCCAGGAAGTCCGCCCGGGGGATGCGCGCCCCGCGCTCCACCTTGCGGACCAGGTCCTCCCCGTAGCCGATCGCCCGCCCGAACTCGACCACCCGCATCCCGGCCGCCTCCCGCCAGAGCCTGATCTGGCGGCCGGTCGCCTCGACCACCGGGGCGATCTCGTCCTCCGGGCTGACGTCCCACCCCGGCTCGTCCGCGCTCTCGCTGCTCATACCCACCCACCTCCAACGCCCACGGTTCCGGTACGACACCCGGGACAGCCGGGACAGATCAGGACAGCGACCGGACAGTCCCGGTACGCACAGGCGTCATCGCAGCTCACAGTAGGCAAGGTCGGACACGCTGAGTGACGTGAATCAGGAAACCGCCGGGCCGGAGGCCCAACGCGTCGAGCCCGTCCGCAACTTCAGCGTGCTGCTGTCCCCCACGCCACGCGGTGCCCGTCTGGCCAGGCTGCTGGCCACCGAGCAACTACGCTCCTGGGAGCTGGCGTTGAGCCCGGCCGACCAGATCGTCGCGGAGCTGGCGAGCAACGCGGCGACACACGGCCGCGTACCGGGACGCAACTTCCGTCTCACGCTGTACGTCGTCGGCGACACCCTGCGCATCGAGGTCACCGACACCCGCGACGACCGCCGGCCGCGGCTGCAACACCCCGCGGAGGAAGCCGAGTCGGGCCGGGGACTGCTCCTGGTCGACGCCCTGGCCGACCGCTGGGGCAGCACCGCCGGACCACTCCCTCGCAAGATCGTCTGGGCCGAGCTGAGGCTCCCGGAACGGTGGTCGGCGACCACCTCCCCCTGCACCCGGAGCTGTCCTGGCTCGCTTCGGTATTCGAGGTAGCGATGTATGGAGCATTGGGTACCTTTGTATGAAGCACATCTGCCGGAGGTGTCCCATGTCCGCGACCCAGATCGACATCGACGACGACGCCCTCGCCGAGGCGATGAGGCTGTCCAACGCCAAGACCAAGAAGGAGATGGTCAACCTGGCACTGCGGGAGTACGCCGAGCGTCGGCGGCGCACCGAGGCCCGGCTGCGCCACCTGGACAGGGCCCAGCAGTGGGACGAGGACGGGTTCTGGGCACGGCACTCGGCGGAGAAGGGCCACGTGAGTGACGACCGCACGGACAAGGACATCGCCTGACCGTGATCCGCTACCTCGCCGACTCCACCGCCGTGTGGCGGCTTCAGCGCGACCGGAAACTCAACGATCTCTGGGCACACGAAATCGATGAAGGAGCCATCGGGTCGTGTGCCGCTCAGCGGACGGAGTTCCTGCAGTCGGCCAGAAACCTCGACGAGTTCGACCACATGACCGAGATGTTCGCCGACCTGTACCTCGACGTCGTGATCCCGAAGAATGCCTGGCGTTGGATCGAGGCGGCCCAGTACCGGCTCGCCCAGCGTGGACAGCACCAGAGCCTGTCCACGGTCGACTGGCTGGTCTGCGCCACGGCCGCCCACCACGGCCTCGTCGTACTGCACGACGACCACGATTTCCGGGCCGCCGCCCGCGTCCTCCCGGACCTGGTGGAACGAAGCGTGTTCGCACCGGCGAGATGACCGCCGGCCCCCCCCTTCCGAACCCCGATACGACGAGGGACCCGTACGACCGAAGTCGTACGAGCCCCTCGGCCGGCGCCGACCGCACGCGCGGACGGCGGACCTTCGTCAGATCACACCCTGCTCCAGCATCGCGTCCGCCACGCGCTCGAAGCCGGCGATGTTGGCGCCGCTGACGTAGTCGCCGGGGACGCCGTAGCGTTCGGCGGTCTCGTGGCAGACGTCGTGGATGTTGTTCATGATGCCGGTCAGCTCGTCCTCGACCCGCTCACGCGACCACGAGGTGCGGGCGTGGTTCTGGCTCATCTCCAGCGCGCTGACCGCGACACCGCCCGCGTTGGCCGCCTTGCCGGGGCCGAAGGCGACGCCCGCCTGCTGGAAGAGGTGGACGGCCTCGGGGGTGGTGGGCATGTTGGCGCCCTCGGAGACCGCCTTGACGCCGTTGCCGATCAGCGTGGCCGCCGCGGTCGCGTCCAGTTCGTTCTGGGTGGCCGAGGGCAGCGCCACATCGCCGGGCACGTCCCAGACGCTGCCGTTCGCGACGAACCGCGCCGACGCGCCGCGCCGTGCCACGTAGTCGGAGACCCGGCCGCGCTCGACCTCCTTGACCTGCTTGAGCAGTTCGACGTCGATGCCCTTGTCGTCGACGACGTAGCCGGTCGAGTCGGAGCAGGTCACGGGGTTGGCGCCGAGAGCGGTGAGCTTCTCGATGGTGTAGATCGCGACGTTGCCGGAGCCGGAGACGACCGCGGTGCGGCCCTCCAGGTCCTCGCCGCGCTCGCGCAGCATGGCGGCGGCGAACAGCACGCTGCCGTAACCGGTGGCCTCGGGCCGGATCAGCGAACCGCCCCAGTGCGTGCCCTTGCCGGTGAGGACACCGGCCTCCCAGCGGTTGGTGATGCGCCGGTACTGGCCGAACATGTAGCCGATCTCGCGGCCGCCCACGCCGATGTCGCCCGCCGGCACGTCCGTGTGCTCACCGATGTGCCGGTACAGCTCCGTCATGAACGACTGGCAGAACCGCATGACCTCGGCGTCCGACTTCCCGTGCGGGTCGAAGTCGCTGCCGCCCTTGCCGCCGCCGATACCCAGACCGGTCAGCGCGTTCTTGAAGATCTGCTCGAAGCCGAGGAACTTCACGATGCCCAGGTTCACCGACGGGTGGAAGCGCAGACCGCCCTTGTACGGGCCGAGCGCGCTGTTGAACTCCACCCGGTAGCCGCGGTTGACGTGGACCTTGCCGTGGTCGTCCGTCCACGGGACACGGAAGATGATCTGCCGCTCGGGCTCCACCAGGCGTTCGACGAGGGCCGCGTCCGCGTACTCCGGGCGCTGCGAGAGAACCGGGGCCAGGGTTTCAAGCACCTCGTGCGCGGCCTGGTGGAACTCGGGCTGCGCCGGATTGCGCCGCTCGATGTCGGCGAGCAGGGACGCGATACGGCTCTTCGGGTCAGGACGGGTCACCTGGGGATCCCTTCTGAGGGAGTGGCCGGAACGGCGGACCTGGGTGGTCCGACCGGGTGGTTTCCGGCGGCATCGGCATAGGGGCCAGGGCGCACCCGGGCAGGGGTGGACGCCTGGCAACCCGGCATTCCGGTACGACCGGCGGGGTGCGTGCGCTCGGCGCCGTTGCCGGTGCGCAGACCTATGGATCCCCCGCCCGAAGGCGGAAGAACGCCCCCACAGTGTTACTCCTGAATTTCGCTCGCGTTACGCGATTCCGTATACGCGGCGGTAGAAGGGCACTTCACCTGCGGGGATCGTCCGTACACGGTAACTCCGACCATTCTCTGTATACGGACTTGTCCGCCCGCCGAGACAACGGGCACCACAGGGTGGGCTGATCCGTGCCAATCCGCCCCAATCCTAGCCAATCCAGGGCGATTCAGGACCGAGGCGCGTTTCCCTGGCGGGCCGTCCCCCGGCCGTCCCCGGACCGTCCCCGGACCGTCCCCGGACCGTCCCCGGGCATGCGAAGGGGCCCGTACGACCGAAGTCGTACGGGCCCCTTCTGGAGCTCAGCTCAGGCTGTAGCTACCGGGTCGGGCACAAGATCACTTCGTGATCTTGATGACCTGGCCGGCGCCGACCGTCCGGCCACCCTCACGGATGGCGAACTTCAGGCCCTCTTCCATGGCGATGGGCTGGATGAGCTGCACCGACATCTCGGTGTTGTCACCCGGCATGACCATCTCGGTGCCCTCGGGGAGGGTCACAACGCCCGTCACGTCCGTCGTACGGAAGTAGAACTGCGGACGGTAGTTGTTGAAGAACGGCGTGTGGCGGCCACCCTCGTCCTTGGACAGGATGTAGGCCTGCGCCTCGAACTCGGTGTGCGGGGTGACCGAGCCCGGCTTGATGATGACCTGGCCGCGCTCGACGTCCTCGCGCTTGATGCCACGGAGGAGCAGACCGACGTTCTCACCGGCCTGGCCCTCGTCGAGCAGCTTGCGGAACATCTCGATACCGGTGACCGTGGTGGTGGTCTTCTCGGTCTTGATGCCGATGATGTCGACGGTCTCGTTGACCTTCAGGACACCACGCTCGATACGGCCGGTGACGACCGTACCGCGACCGGTGATCGTGAAGACGTCCTCGATGGGCATGAGGAACGGCTTGTCGACGTCACGCTCGGGCTCCGGGATGGAGGCGTCGACGGCGTCCATGAGGTCCAGAACGGTCTGGCCCCACTCCGCGTCGCCCTCGAGGGCCTTGAGCGCCGAGACCTTGACGACAGGAAGCTCGTCGCCCGGGAACTCGTACTCGGAGAGGAGCTCACGGACCTCGAGCTCGACGAGCTCCAGGATCTCCTCGTCGTCCACCATGTCGGCCTTGTTCAGGGCGACAACGATGTACGGAACGCCGACCTGGCGGGCCAGGAGCACGTGCTCCTTGGTCTGCGGCATCGGGCCGTCGGTGGCGGCGACCACGAGGATCGCGCCGTCCATCTGCGCGGCACCGGTGATCATGTTCTTGATGTAGTCCGCGTGACCCGGGCAGTCGACGTGGGCGTAGTGACGCGCCTCAGTCTGGTACTCGACGTGCGCGATGGAGATGGTGATACCGCGCTGGCGCTCTTCGGGAGCCTTGTCGATCTGGTCGAAGGCCGAGGCCTCGTTCAGGTCCGGGTACTTGTCGTGCAGCACCTTGGTAATGGCGGCCGTGAGGGTCGTCTTACCGTGGTCGATGTGACCGATGGTGCCGATGTTGACGTGCGGCTTAGTCCGCTCGAACTTCGCCTTCGCCACTGGGATCCTCCTACGGAGTGGTTCTGTACGCCTTACTCATCGGCGCCAGGTGATCTTTGCTGGTAAGCCCGGGCCCCGGGTCATCCCCCCGCGAATGCGGAGGAATGACCCGTGAGGCTCAGGAGTCAAGCCTAAAGCGTGAGAACGGAGTGCGTTACTCGCCCTTGGCCTTCGCGATGATCTCCTCGGCGACGTTCCGCGGAACCTCGGCGTAGGAGTCGAACTGCATCGAGTAGCTTGCGCGACCCGAGGTCTTGCTGCGGAGGTCGCCGACGTAGCCGAACATCTCCGAGAGCGGCACCAGACCCTTGACGATCCGGGCGCCCATGCGCTCCTCCATGGCCTGGATCTGACCACGGCGGGAGTTGATGTCGCCGATGACCTCACCCATGTAGTCCTCGGGCGTGGTGACCTCGACGGCCATCATCGGCTCAAGGAGCACGGGGGACGCCTTGCGCGCGGCCTCCTTGAAGGCCTGCGAACCGGCGATCTTGAACGCGAGCTCGGAGGAGTCGACCTCGTGGTAGCCACCGTCGATGAGGATGACGCGGACGCCAGTCATCTCGTAGCCGGCCAGGATGCCGAACTGCATGGCCTCCTGCGCACCGGCGTCGACCGAAGGGATGTACTCCTTCGGGATGCGGCCACCGGTGACCTTGTTCACGAACTCGTACGAGGCGTCGCCGCCCTCGATGGGCTCGATCGCGATCTGCACCTTGGCGAACTGACCGGTACCACCGGTCTGCTTCTTGTGGGTGTAGTCCAGTCGCTCGACGGCCTTGCGGATCGTCTCGCGGTACGCGACCTGCGGCTTGCCGACGTTGGCCTCGACCTTGAACTCACGGCGCATACGGTCGACCAGCACCTCGAGGTGCAGCTCGCCCATACCACCGATGATGGTCTGGCCGGTCTCCTCGTCCGAGTGAACCTGGAAGGAGGGGTCCTCCTCCGCGAGACGCTGGATGGCAACACCCAGCTTCTCCTGGTCACCCTTGGACTTGGGCTCGATGGCGACCTGAATGACCGGCGCCGGGAAGTCCATGGACTCCAGGATGACCGGGTTCTTGTCGTCGGACAGCGTCTCACCGGTGGTGGTCTGCTTCAGGCCCATGACGGCGACGATGTCACCGGCGCCCACCGACTCGATCTCCTCACGCTTGTTCGCGTGCATGCGGTAGATCTTGCCGATGCGCTCCTTCTTGCCCTTGACCGAGTTCAGCACCGCGGTGCCGGACTCCAGACGACCGGAGTAGATCCGGACGAAGGTGAGCTTGCCCAGGTGCGGGTCGCTCATGATCTTGAAGGCGAGCGCGGACAGCGGCTCGTCGTCCGACGGCTTGCGCTTGACGACGACGTCGGCGTCCTTGACGTCGTGACCCTCGATGGCCTCGACGTCGAGCGGGGTCGGCAGGTAGCGGACGACCGCGTCGAGCAGGGGCTGAACGCCCTTGTTCTTGAACGCGGTGCCACAGAACACCGGGGTGACCGTGACGTCCTTGGACTTGCCGGACGCGATGGTGACGCGACGGATCGCGGCGTACAGCTGCTCCTCGGTGGGCTCCTGGCCCTCCAGGAACAGCTCCATGATCTCGTCGTCGTGCTCCGCGACGGTCTCGACCAGCTTGCCGCGGTACTCCTCGGCAGCCTCGGCGTGCGTGGCCGGGATGTCGACGACGTCGTACATCTCGCCCTTCGCCGCCTCGGCGGACCACACGAGCGCCTTCATGCGGACCAGGTCCACAACGCCCTTGAAGTCCATCTCGGCACCGATCGGCAGCTGCATGATGATCGGGACAGCGCCGAGGCGGTCCTTGATCATGTCCACGCAGCGGTGGAACTCGGCGCCGGTGCGGTCCAGCTTGTTCACGAAGCAGATGCGCGGCACGCCGTAACGGTCGGCCTGACGCCACACCGTCTCGGACTGCGGCTCGACACCGGCGACACCGTCGAACACCGTGACGGCACCGTCGAGGACGCGGAGCGAACGCTCCACCTCGACCGTGAAGTCGACGTGCCCGGGGGTGTCGATGATGTTGATCGTGTAGTCGTTGTCCTCGAGCGGCCAGTGACAGGTGGTGGCAGCAGAGGTGATCGTGATGCCACGCTCCTGCTCCTGCTCCATCCAGTCCATGGTGGCAGCGCCGTCGTGGACCTCACCGATCTTGTAGCTGACGCCGGTGTAGAAGAGGATCCGCTCAGTGGTGGTCGTCTTGCCCGCGTCGATGTGGGCCATGATCCCGATGTTGCGGACCTTGGCCAGGTCAAGTGAAGTGGTAGCCATAAGGCTTCAGTCTTCTCTCGGTCTCGATGGGGTCTGCGACTACCAGCGGTAGTGCGCGAAGGCCTTGTTGGACTCGGCCATCTTGTGGGTGTCCTCGCGCTTCTTCACGGCCGCACCGAGGCCGTTCGAGGCGTCGAGAAGCTCGTTGAGGAGGCGCTCGGTCATGGTCTTCTCGCGACGGGCGCGGGAGTAACCGACGAGCCAGCGCAGCGCGAGGGTGTTGGCGCGACCGGGCTTGACCTCGATCGGGACCTGGTAGGTCGCACCACCGACACGGCGGGACTTGACCTCAAGGGTCGGCTTGATGTTCTCAAGCGCGCGCTTCAGCGTGATGATCGGGTCGTTGCCCGTCTTCTCACGCAGACCCTCCATGGCGCCGTAGACGATGCGCTCGGCGGTGGAGCGCTTGCCGTTCAGCAGCACCTTGTTGATCAGCGACGTGACAAGAGGAGAACCGTAGACCGGGTCGATGATGACCGGGCGCTTCGGGGCGGGGCCCTTACGAGGCATTCTTACTTCTCCTTCTTGGCGCCGTAGCGGCTGCGGGCCTGCTTGCGGTTCTTGACACCCTGGGTGTCAAGCGAACCGCGGATGATCTTGTAGCGAACACCAGGCAGGTCCTTCACACGGCCGCCGCGCACGAGCACGATGGAGTGCTCCTGCAGGTTGTGTCCCTCACCCGGAATGTAAGCGGTGACCTCGATGCCGCTGGTCAGACGCACACGCGCGACCTTACGCAGGGCCGAGTTCGGCTTCTTCGGGGTGGTCGTGAACACACGCGTGCAGACGCCACGACGCTGGGGCGAACCCTCGAGTGCGGGCGTCTTGTTCTTCTCGACCTTGTCCTGCCGGCCCTTCCGGACCAGCTGCTGGATCGTAGGCACTACTTCTCCGGTTTCTGTGTGCCGAATGGTGAAGCTAACCTGGAACATTCGCCGACCCACGCGGTCGGGTGTGTCGAATCCGGCAGACCTTCGCCGCAAGGCGAAAAGGGCACAGATCGCGGTGGCCGTTGACAGGCCCCGCGTACGGTTTCAAGGCACGCACGAGGGCCAGGGCACACCCCAGGCACAAGGTCTGAGCGTACCTACCTCATTCGCTGCGGTCAAAACAAATGGGCAGGACCGGTAGGCCCACACGATTCAAGCCGAAGCCGGAACCCCGTCCACGATCTTCGAATCAGCGGTTCCCGGCCCGAACCCGTCCGCGCGCGACAGACCTACACCGATCACCGCACCGATCAACGATACGGACCGACGCGGGTCACCGCGACCGGAGCGGCCTGAAGCCCTCACCCACAAATGGCCGATTCGCGCCCTTTCACGCTCCACGATCTTGCGCTTTCAGTACGTTGATCCGTCGTTGCGGGGAATCGGGGGCTGAGCATGACAATGTGGACACCTGCGTACTCGCCGGACGACGGCGGGCTGGACGACCGGGTGCCGTTCCTGGCCCGGCTGGAGAGCGAGGACCGCTCCGCGCTGCTGGCCCTGGGCCGCTCGCTGGACTTCACACCCCGCATGGTCCTGGTCCGCCAGCACGAGCCCTCCTCGCACGTCCTCTTCCTCGTCCACGGCTGGACCAAGGTCACCGCCTCGGCCGCCAACGGCTACGAGGCCCTGCTGGCGCTGCGCGGCCCCGGCGACATCGTCGGCGAGTCGGCCGCGCTGACCGGGCGCTCGCGGTCGGCGACGGTGACCGCGCTGGAGCCGGTGAGGGCGGTGGCGGTCGAACGCGACCGCTTCAAGGACTTCCTCGGCCGCTCCCCCGCCGTCTCCTTCGCCCTCCTCGGGCTCACCGCGGACCGCACCCGCGCGGCGGACCGGCGCCGGCTGGAGTTCGCCTCGATGAGCGTGCGGGAGCGTTTCGCCGTCCTGCTGCTGGATCTGGCCCGCACCCACGGCCGTCGCACCCCGGACGGCGTCGAGCTGGCGGTGCCGCTCAGCAAGCAGGAGCTGGCCGGCTCGGTGGGGGCGTCCCGGGAGATGGTGCAGCGCCTGCTGCGCGAACTGCGGGACAAGGGGGCCGTGGCCACGGGCCGCCGCACCATGCTGATCATGCGGCCGGACATCCTGCGCCGCATCGCGGCGACGGGTCCTGCGGCGGGGATTCCGACGCCACCGGGGCCGTCGGAGGACTGAGGGGAGCCCGCCGCGCGTCGGCACCCGGGGAAGCCGATGCGGGCGAGCGTGCAGACGGACGCGCTCGGGCCATGGTGTCTCACCTGCCTCGGACGCCCTTCTGTGCACACGGTCACACTCCGAATGGGTCATCCGCCCTCACCGCCCGAGCCCCGTCGCCACCACGCTGCTGCTCTGCACGGCACACCCCCCGAGAGGCGACCATGACCGACCCTGTGAACCGCACGATCCTGCTGCTGGACATCGAGAGGTTCAGCCATCGGGACGATGTGGAGCAGGCCTATCTGCGGCGCATGCTCTACGACATCGCCGACCGCACGCTGGAGAGCGCGGGCATCGACGAGACCCGGCGGCTGCGGGCCGACCGCGGGGACTCGGTGATGGAGCTGATCGACGCGGGCGCCCCGGTCACGGCACTGCTGCGGGCCCTGCTCACGGAGGTCCCGGCCCAGCTGCGGACGGTCAACCGCATGGCGTCCAGCTCCGCGCAGATCCGGCTGCGCGGTGTCCTCGCCACCGGTTACGTGGCCGTGGACCGGCACGACGGCTGGGTCGGCAGCGACCTCAACCACGCCTGCCGGCTGCTGGACGCGGACGTGCTGCGGGCCGCGCTGCGCGAGCGCACCGGCGACTTCGCCCTGTGCGTCTCGGACGCCCTGCACTCCGGTGTCGTACGCCATGACCACCCCGGCATCCCGGCCGCCGACTTCCATGAGATGACGGTGGCCAGCAAGAACGGCCCGCTGAAGGCGTGGCTGCACGGACCGGTGCCCGCGGGGGCGACCGGCCAGGACCACGGTGGTACGGGGGCTGGCCAGGACCACGGTGGTACGGGGGCCGGCCAGGACCACGGTGGTACGGGGGCCGGCCAGGACCACGGTGGTAC
>NZ_VJZD01000499.1 GCF_009377175.1 Streptomyces adustus | reverse complement strand
GGCCTGGGGGGGGAGGGGGCGGCCAAGGCCGCGACCGGCGATCCGCGTCCCCCCGGGCAGGCGGCTGACGGCGCTGACCGCGGCACGGCGCAGCGCGGCGGGCTGGTCCTGTCCGCCGGTCATGGCCCAACCGGTGAGGACGGCGAGGCGGATCAGGTGGCGGGCGTGGGGTTGGCGCTCGTCCTGGTAGGTGTCCAGTATCCGCTCGTCGGCCCCTTGGTCGAGGACACGAGCGAGCTTCCAGATGAGGTTGAAGGCGTCGCGCAGCCCTGAGCACAGGCCCTGGCCGATGAAAGGCGGGGCGAGATGGGCGGCGTCGCCGAGAAGGAAGATGCGGCCCTCACGCCAGCGATCGGCGACGCGGGCGTGGAAGGTGTACCGCGCCTGGCGGACCATGTGGAAGTCACACGGGTGAGGCTGTTCGAGCCGCCGCAGCCGAGGACGGCTTCGGCCCGCAGCTCGTGGGTGCCTTCGCCGTCGCGGTAGGTCACCCGCACGCTGCCGTCATTCTTCTGGATCACGTCAGTGACCTCGGCGCCGCTTCGGAGGTCGCATTGCGGGCGAGTGGCGAGTTCGTCGCGCAGCAGACGTTCCAGGGTGGGCTGGCTGAACATGCTGGTCTGTGGATAGCCGTCGCGACCGGCGTGTGAGCGGTCGAATCGGGCGAGCACCCGGTGGCGGGCGTCCAGCAGGCGCAGTTTTTGCGCGGGACGGACGGTGGCCATGAACTGTTCGCCGATTCCAGCAGTCTGGAGGATTCTGCACACCTCGTCGTCGATGGCGACGGCGCGGGGCAGGGGATAGATGTCGTGGTGGCGTTCGAGCAGGACGCTTTCCACGCCGTGTCCGGCCGGGAGGAGGGCGGCGGTCACGCCCACTGGTCCGGCCCCGACGATGATCACGGGCGTGGAGGCCGGCTTCATGTGCGGCTCTCTCCGGTCTCAGGCGGCGTCGGTGACGGTGTTGTGCTGTTCTCCGAGGTCGATGTGGCCGTCGGGAGTGGCAATGACGGCAGTGACGGTGTCGCCGTCGTGCAGGTAGCGCGGGTTCTTCGCCTGGCTCCTGAAGAACGACTTCCACTTCGTGGCGGGGGGCAGGAGCGCACCGATCCTCTCCACGACCTTGGGCGGGGCCTTGAGGGCGGTGCCGCCGGGTGTGCCGGTCAGGAGCAGGTCGCCGGGGTCCGGCGCTTGGAAGCGCGCGAGGAGTGTCAGCGCCTCGACGGGGCGGACGATCATGTCGGTGAGGGTGCGGTCCTGGCGCAGGTCGCCGGTGACCGAGAGCGTCAGCCGCAGGTCGGTGAGGCGGGTGAAGTCCTCGGGTTCCAGGAGGGCCAGGTGGGGGCCGGTCGGAGTGAAGGCGGGGTAGGACTTGCTCTCGTAGAACTGGGTCTTGGTCAGCTGGACGTCGCGGGCGCTGACGCCGTTGGTGAGGCCCGGTCCGTGGTTCCGCTGCGGTACGCGAGCCGAGCCGCGCGGCCTCCACTCTCCGCGGCACGCACCTTGGCGTACGACCCGACGCGTCGGCGTCACCCGTGGTCGCCTCGCCGCCGCCCCTCACGAACGCCGCCGCGACCGACAGGCCCGTCCTCCTCCCCGCCGTGCCACGCACATCTCGCGAAAGGCCGCTTCCTCATGACCGCTGCGCTTCAGCGAATCGACGTCCACCAGCATCTGGTGCCCGCCTTCTACCGTGACGCGCTCACGGCCGCGGGCATCGGCGAGTCCGGCGGGCGCCAACTGCCCTCCTGGAGTGCCGAGTCAGCCCTGGAGCTGATGGAACTGCTGAGCACCCGGAGCGCGATCCTCTCCGTCTCGACCCCCGGTGTCGGGTTCCTCACCGACCCTGGAGAAGCAGCAGCCCTGGCCCGGCGTCTCAACGACCACTGCGCCGAGCTGACGACCCAACACGCCCCCGCTTTCGGCTACTTCGCCACCGTGCCGCTCCCGGACACCGCGGCAGCGGCCCGCGAGGCGGCACGCGCCCTGGACGAGGCGGGAGCCGACGGCGTCACCCTCCTCGCCAACAACGCAGGCACCTACCTGGGAGCTCCGGACCAGGACGAGTTGTGGCAGACGCTGGACGAACGCGGCGCGGTGGTGTTCGTCCACCCCGCCGAACTCCCGGCTCCCCCGGTCGAGGGCGTACCACCCTTCGCCGCCGACTTCCTCCTCGACACGACCCGCGCCGCGTACCTCCTCGTCCGCAACGGCGTGATCCGGAGGTTCCCCCGCATCCGGTTCGTCCTCAGCCACACCGGCGGATTCGTGCCGTACGCCTCCCACCGGATGGCCGTCACCATCGCCTCCGACGCCGGGCGCAGCCCGCTGGACGTCCTGGACGACTTCCGCTCCTTCTACTTCGACACCACCCTGTCCTCCCCCCGCCGCGCTCCCCACACT
>NZ_VJZD01000498.1 GCF_009377175.1 Streptomyces adustus | reverse complement strand
AGGGAGAGGTCAGGGGCGGGCGTAGGCGCCGACGTCGTCGCCGAGCAGTTCCCGCAGCCGGCCCAGGGCCCGTACGCACCGGGTGCGCACCGCCGCCGAGCTGGCGTTCATCGCGTCGGCGGTCTCCTGGATGGAGCGGTCCTCCCAGTAGCGCAGGACGATCACGGCCCGGTCCTTGGCGGGCAGCGTGCCGAGCGCCGACATCAGGGTGAGTCGCAGCGACGGGTCGGCGAGGGTGCCGTCCGCCCGGTCGGGCAGGACGTCCGTGGCGCGCTCGGTGCTGCTGCGGCGCCGCTGGTGGGCGAGGAACGTACGGGTGAGGACGGTCTGCGCGTAGGCGGCGGGGTTGTCGGCCCGGGAGACCCGGCCCCAGCGGGTGTAGAGGCGGCCGAGGGTGTCCTGCACCAGGTCCTCGGCGAGATGGGTGTCCCCGGCGGTGAGCAGGCAGGCGGAGCGGTACAGATGTCCCGTGCGTGCCGCCGCGAACTCCGCGTACTCCTGCGCGCGGACCTGCCTCATGTATGCCCCCTGCTCGTGGTTCCCGCCTGCGCTGCGCTGCCCTCACCCCATTGATGCGGTGGGGTACGGGAAATGTTTCAGGGCTGACGCACCGACAGCTGAGATCTGGCTCACAGCAAGGCGGGCGGGCGCGCGGGGTCGTGGACGTGAAGGAGCCGGGGCGGGTGTTACGGGTGTACGCCGGTTACGGCAGGGCGTGCACGTGCGGGCCCACCGCGTTCGACCAGGCGTTGCCCGCCGAAGCGTCCCAGTTCGTCGACCAGGTCATCGCGCCGCGCAGGGCGGGGTAGGCCTTGGAGGGCTTGAACGAACCGCAGTTGGTGAGCCTGGTCAGGCAGTCGAGGGCGTTGTTCACGATCGTCGGGGAGACGTAGCCGCTGCCCGCGCCGCTGGTGGAGGCGGGGAGGCCGAGGCCGACCTGGGACGCGTCGAGGCCGCCCTGGAGCTGGATGCAGGCGAGCGCCGTCAGGAAGTCGACCGAGCCCTGCGAGTAGACCTTGCCGTCGCAGCCGAGCATCGAGCCGCTGTTGTAGTACTGCATGTTGACGACGGTGAGGATGTCCTTGATGTTCAGCGCCGTCTGGAAGTAGGAGTTCGACGTGGACTGCATGTCGATGGTCTGCGGGGCCATGGTGATGACCAGGGACGAGCCCGCCTTCGCGGACAGGGACCGCAGCGCCTGGGACATGTAGGTCGCGTTGAGGCCGTTCTCCAGGTCGATGTCGACGCCGTCGAAGCCGTACGTCTGCATCAGCGAGTACACCGAGTTGGCGAAGTTGGTCGCGGAGGCCGAGTCGCTCACCGAGATCGTGCCGTTCTGGCCGCCGATCGAGATGATGACCTTCTTGCCGGCCGCCTGCTTGGCCTTGATGTCCGCCTTGAACTGGTCGACGGTGTAGCCGCCGAGCCCGGCCGAGTCGAGCGTGAAGCTCACCGCGCCCGGCGTGCTCGTGGCGTCCGCGAAGGCGACGGCGATGATGTCGTACTGCGACTGCACGGCGGAGAGCTTCTGCACGGTCGCGCCGTTGTTGAAGTTCTGCCAGTAGCCCGTCACGGCGTGCGCGGGCACGGTGCCCCCGCCGCCCCCGCCACCGCCGGTCGCGGCCGTCGTCCCGGTCACGGCCGACGACTTCGCCGACTCACCGGCCGAGTTGGTCGCGCTGACCTGGAACGAGTACGCCGTGGAGGCGCTGAGCCCCGAGACGGTCGCGGAGGTCCCGCTCACCGACTGGACCTTGGAGCCGCCCTGGTACACGTTGTAGCCGGTCGCGCCCGACACGGCGTTCCAGGCCAGGGAGACCGACGAGGAGGTCGTGCCGGACACCGCGAGGCCCGCGGGGGTCGCCGGGACCGTCGGGGCCGGGTCGCCGCCCCCGCCGCCGTCGGGGCCGAACACCGAGAAGTCGTCGGCGAGGTAGGCGGGCTGTCCGTACCAGCCGTGCGACCAGACCGACACCGACGTCGTCGAGGCGCCGGTGGTGAAGGTGGTCGACAGCTGCGTCCAGGTGGTGTTGGGCGTCCAGGTCGAGACGTCCGTCGTTCCCGTGCCGGTCACCCCGAGGTAGGTGTAGGACCCCTGCACCCAGGCGCTCAGCGTGTACGTCGAGTTGGGCTTCACGGCGACGGACTGCGAGCACTGGGCGTAGTCCTGCCCCGCGGGCGTGGCCTTCAGCGCCGCCGCACCGCTGTGCACCGGCGAGGAGACGGTCGTACCGCTGCCCGCGGAACAGGTCCAGTTGGTCAGGCCCGACTCGAAGCCGGCGTTCTTGACGTTGTTGACGTCCGCGGCGGACGCCAGGCCCGCGCCGGCGAAGGTCAGGGACAGGGCGGTCGCGGTGATGGCCGCCCAGAAGCCGGTGCGTCCGGAGAAGGTGCGTCCGGAGCGGGCGCGTGCGGCGCGGGTGCGTCCGGGGAGGGC
>NZ_VJZD01000497.1 GCF_009377175.1 Streptomyces adustus | reverse complement strand
GTGACAGTCCCGTCGCCCGGCCCCCGCCGCACGACCGCCTCCGCACCGGCCGTGACCGGCCCCGCGGCGGAGACTCCGGCCCACCGTAACGGCTGACGGACGGTTTGTGGATGAGCTGTGCGGTGCCCCGCAGGAACGTTGCCTCAAGGGGTACGAGCGACCGCCCGCGCCGCCGCTCACGGACCGGGCCCGGTCCGGTCCCGCATCCGGCCGTGTTGTCGACGCCGAGGTCAGCGGCCGTACACTCCCGGAGTGACCGTGACCGCAACCTCAGTAGGCCAGTCGGACCAGCTGGAGCCCCCGGCCGCGCCCGCAGCGCGCGGCCGTCGGCTCCTGCGCCTCGTCCCGGCCCTCGCCGCGGCGCTCTCCGGAGTGCTGCTCTATGTCAGCTTCCCCCCACGCACCCTCTGGTGGCTGGCCCTGCCGGCCTTCGCCGTCTTCGGCTGGGTGCTGCGCGACCGGACCTGGAAGGCGGCGCTGGGCCTCGGCTACCTCTTCGGCCTCGGCTTCCTGCTGCCGCTGCTGGTGTGGACCGGTGTCGAGGTCGGCCCCGGCCCCTGGCTCGCCCTGGTCGCGATCGAGGCCCTGTTCGTCGGACTGGTCGGCGTGGGCGTCGCCGCGGTGTCCAGACTGCCCGCCTGGCCGCTGTGGGCCGCCGCGCTGTGGATCGCCGGTGAGGCGGTACGCGCGCGGGTGCCCTTCCGCGGCTTCCCCTGGGGCAAGATCGCGTTCGGGCAGGCGGACGGCGTCTTCCTGCCGCTCGCGGCGGTCGGCGGCACTCCGGTGCTCGGCTTCGCGGTCGTGCTGTGCGGCTTCGGGCTGTGCGAGGCCGTGCGGCTGGCCGTCGCGGCACGCGGCACCCGTACCGTGCGGCGCTCCGCCGCCACCGTGGCCCTGCTGAGCGTGGCCGTGCCGGTGGCGGCCGCGGTGGCCGCCCGCCCGCTGGTCAGCGACAAGGCCGAGGACGGCACGGCGACCGTCGCCGTCATCCAGGGCAACGTCCCGCGGCTCGGCCTGGAGTTCAACGCCCAGCGCCGCGCCGTGCTCGACTACCACGCGCGCGAGACGGAGCGTCTGGCCGCCGAGGTCGAGGCGGGCAAGGTGCCCCGGCCCGACTTCGTGCTGTGGCCGGAGAACTCCTCCGACATCGATCCGCTCGCCAACCCCGACGCGTCTGCCGTGATCGAGACGGCGGCGAAGCGGATCGGCGCGCCGATCTCGGTCGGCGGTGTCGTCGAGCGGGACGGCAAGCTCTTCAACGAGCAGATCCTCTGGGACCCGGAGAAGGGCCCGGTGGACACGTACGACAAGCGGCAGATCCAGCCGTTCGGCGAGTACCTTCCGCTGCGTTCGCTCATCGGCGCCATCAACAAGGACTGGACGGGCATGATCCGCCAGGACTTCAGCCGGGGCAGCAAGCCGGGCGTGTTCGACATGGACGGCTCCAAGGTCGGACTCGCCACCTGCTACGAGGCGGCCTTCGACTGGGCCGTGCGCGACACCGTCACCCACGGCGCCCAGCTGATCTCGGTGCCGAGCAACAACGCCACCTTCGACCGCAGCGAGATGACCTACCAGCAGCTCGCCATGTCCCGGGTCCGCGCTGTCGAGCACAGCCGCACCGTCACCGTCCCGGTGACCAGCGGGGTCAGCGCGGTCATCATGCCCGACGGGAAGATCGCCCGGAAGACCGGCATGTTCGTGGCCGACTCGCTGGTGCAGAAGGTGCCGCTGCGCTCCTCCGAGACGCCCGCCACCCGGCTGGGCATCCTGCCCGAGATCGCCCTCGTCCTCGTGGCGGCCGGCGGGCTCGGCTGGGCCGTCGCCGCCGGTGTGCGCGGCCGGCGCGCCGGTGGCGTGTAGCCGTACGCCTGCCGAACGCCCTCATGGGCGAGACGGAGCCATGGGGCCGACCCGCTAGGGTCGGCCCCATGGCTACTCCTGACTTCATCCGCGAACTGCGGGCCTCCGCCGGACAGCAACTGCTCTGGCTGCCCGGAGTGACCGCCCTCGTCTTCGACGACGCGGGCAGAGTGCTGCTGGGCCGCCGTTCCGACACCGGCAAATGGTCCGTCATCGGCGGTATCCCGGAGCCGGGGGAGCAGCCCGCCGCGTGCGCCGTGCGCGAGGTCGAGGAGGAGACCGCGGTGCGCTGCGTCGTAGAGCGGGTCGTCCTGGTCCAGGCGCTGACGCCGGTCACGTACGCCAACGGGGACATGTGCCAGTACATGGACATCACCTTCCGCTGCCGTGCCGTCGGCGGGGAGGCCCGGGTGAACGACGACGAGTCGCTCGACGTGGGCTGGTTCGAGGTGGACGCGCTGCCCGACCTGAACGAGTTCGCGATGCACCGGATCAAGCAGGCGCTGTCCGAGGGGCCCACCTGGTTCGACCCCGCCAACCCCCTCTGAGCGGTGGGAACACCAGGGCACCCCATAGGGGCGAGCCCCATGAGTGCGCTCTGAAGTGTGGGCTTTGAGCACATGGGGCGGGGTTGGGTGGCTGCCTAGGGT
>NZ_VJZD01000496.1 GCF_009377175.1 Streptomyces adustus | reverse complement strand
GCGCGGCGCCGACCCCCACGGGCTGCGGTTCGCCGACGCGCGCGGACTGCGGTTCGGCGACGCGTGCGGACTGCGGTTCGCCGACCGGCCCGGGCTGCGCGGCGATGACCGGCGTGGGCCCCGGTTCGATCGACCCGATCTGCCAGGTGGAGCGCTGTGGCGGAATCGGGTTGCCGTGGGTCGGCGTGACCCGGACGTCCTGCTCCGGCTTGGGTTCGAACGCCACCGGCAGTTCGGCCAGATGCCGCGAGGCGATGGACGTGGTCCAGCGCAACTCGTCCTCGTCGCAGTCGAGCTGGACGTCTGGCAGTCGCCTCAGCAGCGCGTCGACGCCGACGTCGGCGATGGCGCGGCCGACGTCCTGTCCGGGGCACTCGTGCGAGCCGCCGCCGAAGGCGAGATGGGAGCGGTTGCCCTGCATGTCGGCGGACAGGTCGGGCCGGACGCGCGGGTCGACGTTGCCGGGGGCCGGGGCGAACAGCAGCCCGTCGCCGCGGCGGATGTGCCGGCCGCCCAACTCCGTGTCCTGTTTGGCGAAGTAGCCCAGGACGGTGCTGAAGGGGGGTTCGTCCCAGAGGGACTGCTCGACGGCCTCGGGCACCGTCATCTGGCCGCCGTTGAGCCGGGCCACGAAGCCCGGGTCGGTGAGCACCCGGCGCAGCACGTTGCCGAGCAGGTTGGTCGTGGCCTCGTAGGCGGCGAAGAGCACCAGTCGCAGGTGTTCCCTGACCTCGTCGTCGGTGAGCCGCGCCGGATGGTTGATGAGGTGGCTGGTGAAGTCCTCCTCGGGCCGGGCCCTGCGCCGTACGGTGAGCCGGCTCAGCGCGTCCATGACGTAGCCGTGGCTGGCGATGGCCGTCTCGGTGCCCTTCAGGGCGTCGCGGGCGGCGAGCACCAGCCGGTCGCTGTACTCCTCGGGCATGCCGAGGATCTCGCACAGCACGGCCATCGGCAGATGCTCGGCGAACTGGCTGACCAGGTCGGCGTGCCCCTGCTCGCAGAAGCCGTTCACCAGGCGCTGGGTGTGGCGGTAGATGTGGCGGCGCAGGCCCCGAGGGTCGATCGTCGACATGGCCCCGATGACCGCGCCGCGCAGCCGCAGGTGTTCGTCGCCCTCGGCGTGGGAGCAGATGGGCTGCCAGGCGATGTGCGGCATGAGCGGATGGTCGGGCTTGACCTGGCCCTCCAGCAGCGGGCTCCAGATGCGGCTGTCCCGGGTGTACTGCGAGGGTGTGCGCACCATGTGCAGGTTCTCGGCGTGGCCGAGCACCACCCACATGGGTACGTCTTCGTGGAGCAGCACGGGGGCCACGGGCCCGTACTCCTCGCGCAGTTGCTCGTAGAGGCCGCCCAGGTCCGCCGCCTCGGGGCCGTAGATCCGGTGCAGTCCGCCGGGTCCGCGGCCGTGCGCGGGACAGCCGGGGGGCGGGTCGGTCACGAGGTCGTCCGCACCGGTCGGGGAGTGGTGTTCAGAGGTCACGGTGGTCGCTCCGGGAAGGCTGGGGTCGATCCGGGGGTGGGCCGACGGGCCGGGGTTCAGACGAGGCTGCCGGACAGGGCCATGGAGTGCAGGAAGCGCATCAGGGTCAGCAGGACGTCGCGGCTGGAGGCGCGTCGGCGTACGTCGCACTCGACGATCGGGATCTCGGGGGTCAGGTCGAGCGCCTCGCGCAGGTCCTCGACCGGGTAACGGGGGCCGTCGGGGAAGGAGTTGACGGCGACCACGAACGGCACGCCGCGTTCCTCCAGTTGCCCCATGACGTCGTAGCTGACTTCGAGCCGGCGGGTGTCGACGAGGACGACGGCGCCGAGCGCGCCCTCGAACAGGCCGTTCCACAGGAACCAGAAGCGTTCCTGGCCCGGGGTGCCGAAGAGGTACAGGACGACCTGGTCGGTGATCCTGATGCGGCCGAAGTCCATGGCCACGGTGGTGGCCGTCTTGGTGTCGGAGCCGTAGTTGTCGTCGACCCCGATACCGGCCTGGGTCATGGTCTCCTCGGTGGTCAGCGGCCTGATCTCGCTGACCGCGCCGACCATGGTGGTCTTGCCGACACCGAAGCCGCCGACGATGACGATCTTGGCCGCGGCCTGCGCCGTGTGCGGCAGACGGTCCTCGGCCCGTGGGCCCGGGATCGCGTCAGAGGCTTTGAAGTCCATGCATCACCGCTTCGAGGAGGGAACGGTCGGGGAGCTGCCGGCGGACGATGGGGGCGCGCACCTGCACGAGTTCGACCGCCAGCATCTCGGTGATCAGCACCGTCACCACGCCGAACGGCAGCCTGAGGTAGGCGGACAGCTCGGCCACGGACAGCGGGTTGGCGCACAGCCGGAGCACCGCCGCCTGCTCGGGGGTGGCGGACGTCGGCGGCTCGGCGCGCGCGACGATCAGGGACACCAGGTCCAGGGGCACGCGCTCGCCGTCGGGTCCGGTGATGACGTACAGCCGTTCGGGGTTCTCGCGCTCCTCCTCCGGGTGCTGCGTGGAGGACGGCTGTACGGGGGGCGGCTGTTCGGGGGG
>NZ_VJZD01000495.1 GCF_009377175.1 Streptomyces adustus | reverse complement strand
GAACACGGCGGGCGAGGTCGGGCGACCGGCTCGCGCGGGCTCCTTCGGCCGGGCAGGATGCTGCCCGTAGTCCCTCTTCGTCCGTCCAGGGAGGCCCGGATGACCGGCAGCACGGCCGCGCGCTTCACCGCAGACGACTACCGGGCCCGGATGGACCGGGCCGCCCGCGCCGCGGCGGACGCCGGGCTGGCCGGGCTGCTGGTGGCACCAGGGCCCGACCTCGTCTGGCTCACCGGCTACGCGCCCCCCGCGGCCACCGAGCGGCTCACCCTGCTGGTCCTCGCCGCCGGCCAGGACCCCGTCCTGGTCGTTCCCGCCCTGGAGGCCCCCGACGCCGCCAAGGCCACGGGGGCGCCCGCCCTGGCGCTGCGCGACTGGACCGACGGCAAGGACCCCTACGCCCTCACCGCGGGCCTCCTCGACGCCACCGGCACCTTCGGGATCAGCGACAACGCCTGGGCGATGCATCTGCTCGCCATGCAAAGAGCGCTGCCCGGCACCTCGTACGTCTCCCTCACCGACGACCTGCCGATGCTGCGCGCCGTCAAGGACCCGGCCGAGCTGGAGCTGCTGGCCGCCGCGGGCGCGGCCGCGGACGCGACCTTCGAGGAGATCCGCGACGTGCGCTTCGCCGGACGCCGGGAGTCCGACGTCGCCGCCGACCTCGCGGGCCTGCTGCGCCGGCACGGTCACTCCCAGGTGGACTTCACCATCGTCGCCTCGGGACCGAACGGCGCCAATCCGCACCACGAGGTCGGCGACCGGGTCATCGAAGACGGCGACATGGTCGTCCTCGACTTCGGCGGCCTCAAGGACGGCTACGGCTCCGACACCAGCCGTACGGTTCACGTGGGTGAGCCGACGGACGAGGAGCGCACGGTCCACGACCTCGTGCGCGCGGCCCAGGAAGCGGGCTTCAGGGCCGTGCGGCCGGGCGTCGCCTGCCAGGAGGTCGACCGGGCCGCCCGCAAGGTCATCGAGGACGCCGGGTACGGCCCGTACTTCATCCACCGCACCGGCCACGGCATCGGCGTCACCACCCATGAGCCGCCGTACATGATCGAGGGCGAGGAACAGCCCCTGGTCCCCGGCATGTGCTTCTCCGTCGAACCCGGCGTCTACCTGCCCGGCCGCTTCGGGGTGCGCATCGAGGACATCGTGACCGTGACCGAGGACGGCGGCCGCCGCCTCAACGACACGACCCGGGAGATGGTCGTCGTGGACTGACGTCCCGGTCCGAAGGACCTCCAGGAAACCCTTGAGACGACACCCCCGAGCGACGGCGCGACCCATGACCCAGGCACCGACACCGACCGCGGACACCGTCCGCCGACTGGTCCGTTCCCTGACGAAGGAAGGCGAGGCGGGCACCGGAGCGCAGGACGCCGCCGGACCCGACGTACGGCCCGTCGCCGAGGAGGGCGGGTCCACCACGTGGTGGGTCGGCACCCGGCATGTGCTGCGCCTCGCCGCCGACCGCGAGGCGACCGCCCGGCGCCGCCGTGAACTGCGCCTGCGCGATCTCGTCCGCCCCCATGTCCCGGTCGCCGTACCGGTCAGCGTGGCGCACGGCGACTGGGCGCCCGGCCTCGCCTACACCCTGGACACCAAGGTGCCCGGCGGCACCGCGGAGCAGCACGAGGTGTCGGCCGTCGGCGAGGCCGACCTGGCCGGACTGCTCACCGGGTTGCGCGAGGTGCCCGCCCGGCAGATCGAGGTCCTCGGCGTACCGCACGCCCCGGCCCGCTCCCTGGAGGCGCTGCGCCGGATGGCCGTACCGGCCGCGGAACTCCTGCGCGCCGCCGACGAGTTCGACGCCGCGCTGCTGCATCAGCTCCCCCCGCAGGG
Organism: Streptomyces adustus; assembly: GCF_009377175.1. Taxonomy (GTDB): domain Bacteria; phylum Actinomycetota; class Actinomycetes; order Streptomycetales; family Streptomycetaceae; genus Streptomyces; species Streptomyces adustus. The sequence goes on along the minus strand of NZ_VJZD01000495.1, from coordinate 691 downwards.
GGCGGCCCAGCTCGCCGCCCAGCCCGGTGCGGCCGTCCTCGTCCATCACGGTCTGCGGGGCGAGCACCTCGTGGTCAGCGCCGACGGCCGGGTGCGCGGGGTCCTGGACTGGACCCACGCGGTCGTCGGCGACCCCGCGGAGGACATCGCCGGACTCGCGCTCGCCGTCGGGTCCCCCGCCGCCGTGCGCGCCGCGACCCTCGCCGGCTACGGCGCCCGCAGCTGCCTGCGCGGCCTGTGGCTGGCCCGCTGCGACACGGTCCTCGCGCTGGCCGAGCGTCTGGAGGGCCGCAGCGACAGCCCGCTGCCGCTGTTGCGCACACAGCTGCGCCGCGCCTGGGAGGCGATCCTGTTGGAGCGCGTGACGGAGTTCCGCGAGGAGGGCCCGGACGACGCGGACCAGCCCTGAAGAGCCGCCGAACCCCGAAGGCCGCGGCCCCGGACGACCGCGCCCCTGGCCCCCGCGCTTCCGAAGCCGCGCCACCGGACCACCGGCCCCGCACCTCCGGGCCACCGGCCCCGCGCCTCCGGGCCACCGGCCCCGGGCCTTCGGGCCACCGGACTCTCAGGTCCGCGCCTCTGGCCCCCAGCTCCCGGGCCTCCGGGCCCCGGCCACCGGGCCTTCGGGCCCCCGGGCCTACGGGCCACCGGGCCTTCGGACTCTCGGGTCCGCGCCCCCGGCCCCTGTCTC
>NZ_VJZD01000494.1 GCF_009377175.1 Streptomyces adustus | reverse complement strand
GAACCGCCACGCGGGCCGTGGGGGCCGGGACGTGCGCTGCGGACGGCGAGGCTTGCGCCGCGGGGGCCGGCCGAGCCGGAGCTGCGGGGGCCGGAGCTGCGCCGGCCGGAGGGAACGCCTGGTCCGCGGGTGCGGCGGGAGTCGGCTGAGCCGTGGCGGCCGTAGGGCCTTCCGGGGTCGTAGGACCCTTCGGGGCCGCAGGGCCCTCCGGCACTGCGGAGCCCACCAGGGCCGCGGGGACCCCCAGAACGGCGGCGCCTTCCAGGGCCGCAGGGGCTCCGGGTCCGCCCGGGGCTTCGGGCGGGCGGGCCGCGAGGTTCGCGAGCGCGGCCGCCGTGCCGCCCGCCGCGACCCAGTGCCGGGCCAGGCTGATCGGCCGGGCGTCGGCGAACACCTCGTCGAGGTCGAGCTCCACGCCGAGGTCCCGCTCCAGTTCCGCGACGAACTCCACGGCGTGCACGGAGGTGCCCCCCGCGTCGAAGAAGTCGGCGTCGGGCGCGAGAGACCCCTCGGGCAGATGGCGGCCCGCCGCGGCGGCGATCACGGCCGCCACGGCGTCCACGTCCGGAACCGGTTCCGGAGCCGGGACCTCGTCCGCAACCGGGACCACCGCGTCCGCGGCCGGTTCCGAGGCCGACCCCGGACCCGAAGCCGGACCCGGACCCGACACCGGAGCCGGGCTCCGGACCGAGCCGTCCGGTGGCTGTGGCGCGGCCTCGGCGGCCGCTACCTTCGCCAGCAGTTCGGTCACGCCGAGCCCGCCGCCACCGCGTTCGATCGACTCGGCGACCGACCACGGCCGCCCGGTGTCCCCGGTGTCCTCGCTGTTCACGTCACGCATGAGAGCCCTTCACGTTGCGCACGGTCCTTTCCGTCATGCCCGCTCCCCCGCACTCACCGTCGGCTCCAGGAGCGGAAGGCGCGCAGGTGGTCCGGCGTGGTCACGGCCTCCAGCCGCTCGTCGTCCTGCCGCCCGCCGCCCAGTGCGGCGACCACCCTGCGGGCCGGTGCGTTGCGCTCGGTGCGCTCGGCCGTCAGCCGGACCTTCGTGCAGCCCAGGGCGTCGGCACGGTCGGCCAGCCAGCACAGCAGATGCTCCTCGACCCCGCGGCCCAGCGCCCGGCAGCTCAACATCCAGGCCAGGACGTCGAGTCGGTCCCCCTCGGCCCGGACGGCGATCAGCCCGATCTGGCCGTAGTCGCCGAACCGGTCCCGGGCCGCGGCCGTCCACACCTCGCCGCGCTGCCGCCAGCGGGCCAGGTCGCCGCCGTCGGCCGACCGGGCACGAAGCGTGAACTGGTTGGTACGGCGCACCAGTTGCTCCGCACGCGGTACGTCCTCCTCGGCCAGCTCCCGGATGTCGACCCGGAGTTCCAGCCGGGCCAGGAACTCCTCGAACCCGCCGTCCGCGCGGGCGGCGTCGCGTTCCCGCTCCTGCTCGTAGAAGTGCGCCCGCAAGGTGTCCTCGGCGGTCGCGGCGGCCGGGACCAGCGGCCACAACCTGCCCAGGAAGGCGTCCAGTTCGTCCGCGGCCGGGCAGGTCACGGAGAGCACCTGCGGCAACTGGTCCCGCATCTTGGCGATTTCCGCGGGGTTGTCGTCGAGGAACAGGAAGCTGTCCACGCCCAGGCCGAGGGTGGCGGCCGCCGCCGCCAGCCGGTCCGGTTTGGGGTCCCAGGCGGCGGAGAGCACGCTGAAGTGCTCCACTCCCAGCGGGCTGTCCGGGCGGTCCAGGACCGCGCGGACCGTGGCTTCGTCGTTGTTGCTGACCAGGACGAGCAGCGCGCCGGCCGCGCGCCACTGGAGCAGCCTGCGGGCCAGCAGGGCACGCGGTCCGGTCAGGTCCACGGCGTCGGGGCCGAGCTCACCGGCGACTCCGCCCCACAGGGTCTCGTCGCCGTCGACGGCGATCACCTTCGGCGCGGGGCGCCGCACCGCTCGTACCACCTCGGCCAGGCGCAGGGCCACGGCCGCCTGGAAGGGCGGGGTGAAGGGCAGATGGGCCAGCCGTTCGGTCCGCGCGTCGAAGGGCTCGTCGACGGGGTGGTGACGGGTCCACTCGTCGGGGCCGAGGACCGCGATGCCGGGCAGTTCGGCGAGCGCGGCGGCCGTCTCGTGCTCCCAGCGGACGAAACGCTCCGCCGCGCCGGCCGTCGGCAGGAAGCCGACGATCAGCGGCTTGCGGGTCCGCTCGGCCAGGGCGCGCAGCGCGGCCGGGTAGGCGGTGCCCAGTTCGGCGAGCACGGCGTCGTCCACCGGCCCGAACCGTTCCAGGTCGGCGGCCCGCAGCAGCACCACGCCCACCGCGGCGGCGGGGTCGGCGAAGACGCCGGAGGGGTCCTGGAGGCTCGCGAGTACCTGGTGGTACGGGGCTTCCGCGACCGTCGGGCCACCGTGGTCACCGTCGTCGAGGGCGGCCGCGCACAGGAGTGGCAGGTTGCCCAGGGCGAACGTGGCGGCGAGCGCGAGGGACCCGCGCGCCCCGGGCTCCGGGCGGCCCGGCACCGCGGCGGCACCACCGGGCACGGCGGCGGGCACCAGGGCGGGGA
>NZ_VJZD01000493.1 GCF_009377175.1 Streptomyces adustus | reverse complement strand
CACCGGCAGCGTCAGCCCCAGCCCCTCCTCCCACACCGTCCAGGTGCGCCTGCGGACCGGTCCCGCGACGCCCGCGTCCGCCCGGTAGCGGAAGTCCGCCCCGGACACGGTGACCCGCCGACCCCGGGCCAGCAGCGGCGCCGCCTCCGCGCCCACCGAGGACGGGCGCACCTCCACCGCGGCCAGCCCGGCACCGTCCGGTGCCACCGACACCGCGTCCACCGGCTGGTCCAGATCGACCAGGGTCACCCCGTCGACCTCCACCCGCAGCCGGGACGGGCCCTGCCGGGGCGTGGCGGGGGCGGACGGCGCCCGGTGCGGCCGGGTCGGCACCAGGGTCCGTACGAAGGACTGGCAGGTCCGCAGCCAGTGGTGCGCCGGGTCGGCCGAGTCCCCCTCAGGGGCCGGGAACGCGGGGACCGGTGGGATCCGCAGCGCCCCCAGCACCACTCCGTCGCTGTCGTCGACCAGCAGGTCCAGCCGGCGCGGGGCGCCGTCCAGCACCGCGCGGGCCGCCGCCACGGTCCCGGTGGGCACCCCCAGCGAACGGGCCACCGAGAGCGCGCTGCCCACCGGAACCATCGACAGCACGCATCCGGCCAGCTCCCGCTGTCGGTGCAAAAGGGACACCGCCCGGACGAGGGCCCCGTCGTCGCCGACGACGACCGGCCGACGGGACCCTCGACGGGCCAGTGCGCGGGCGAACTCCTCGGGCCCGTCCGGCAGACAGACCTTCGTCACCGCACCCGCGCTGAGCACGTCTTTCGCGATCCGTACGGCCTCGCCGTCCGTCTGCCGGGCGACCGGGTCGATGACCACCAGCAACGGGTCGGAAGTCGCCACCTCGGTCCTGCCTCGCTTCCTCGGGTAGCATCTTTGTGCAAGAGCCCCTTGCGCTATTGCGCCAGGGGCTTCGTCTATATCCGGGGCATCCGGGTCGACGGGTTGGCGGCCGACGACGGCCGCAGGCGGCCGACGAAGGTCGCCGGTTGTACAAGGCACACAGGCGTGCCGTGTACGCCCCTGACCTTGGACATGCCCCGCCCGGAAGGGGTGTACGCGCGTGCCCGCACTTGTGCTGCTCGGTGCTCAGTGGGGTGACGAAGGCAAGGGAAAGGCGACGGACCTGCTGGGCGGATCCGTTGATTATGTGGTGCGCTACCAGGGCGGCAACAACGCCGGCCACACGGTGGTCGTGGGCGACCAGAAGTATGCCCTTCACCTCCTCCCTTCCGGAATCCTGTCCCCGGGGTGCATCCCGGTCATCGGCAACGGTGTCGTGGTCGACCCGTCGGTCCTGCTCTCCGAGCTGAGCGGTCTGAACGAGCGCGGCGTCGACACGTCCAAGCTTCTGATCAGCGGCAACGCTCATGTCATCACGCCTTACAACGTCACCGTCGACAAGGTGACGGAACGCTTCCTCGGGAAGCGGAAGATCGGCACGACCGGACGCGGTATCGGACCGACCTACGCGGACAAGATCAACCGTGTGGGCATCCGGGTGCAGGACCTGTACGACGAGTCGATCCTGACCCAGAAGGTCGAGGCGGCTCTGGACGTCAAGAACCAGATCCTCACCAAGCTCTACAACCGCCGCGCGATCGCCGTCGACCAGGTCGTCGAGGAGCTGCTGGGCTACGCGGACAAGCTCCAGCCGTACGTCGCCGACACCGTCCTCGTCCTCAACCAGGCGCTCGAGGACGACAAGGTGGTCCTCTTCGAGGGCGGCCAGGGCACGCTGCTGGACATCGACCACGGCACCTACCCCTTCGTCACCTCGTCCAACCCGACCGCGGGCGGCGCCTGCACGGGCGCGGGCGTGGGCCCGACGAAGATCAGCCGGGTCATCGGCATCCTCAAGGCCTACACGACCCGGGTCGGCGCGGGTCCGTTCCCGACCGAGCTGTTCGACGCGGACGGCGAGGCGCTGCGCCGGATCGGCGGCGAGCGCGGTGTCACCACCGGCCGTGACCGTCGCTGCGGCTGGTTCGACGCGGTCATCGCCCGCTACGCGACCCGCGTGAACGGTCTGACCGACTTCTTCCTCACCAAGCTCGACGTCCTCACCGGCTGGGAGGAGATCCCGGTCTGCGTCGCGTACGAGATCGACGGCAAGCGCGTCGAGGAACTGCCCTACTCGCAGACCGACTTCCACCACGCCAAGCCGGTCTACGAGACGCTCCCCGGCTGGTCCGAGGACATCACCAAGGCGAAGTCGTTCTCCGACCTGCCGAAGAACGCCCAGGCGTACGTGAAGGCGCTGGAGGAGATGTCCGGCGCCCCGATCTCCGCGATCGGCGTGGGCCCGGGCCGGACCGAGACGATCGAGATCAACTCGTTCCTCTAGGGCCGGCCGGCCGACAGGGCCCGGTCCGTCCCTGAAACCCGCTGAGGGGCGCCCTTCGGGGCGCCCCTCAGTTCGTGCGCGGGCCGGTGCCGCGTCAGCTGAACACGATCATCGACCCCTGCGCGAGGCTCCGGGTCGCGGCCGCGTGCAGGCCCAGCCAGACGTGCCGTTCCCGGGCGAAGGGGCTGGGGTCGTACGGCGCCGGGGCGGCGGGCTGCTCCAGCTCCGTCG
>NZ_VJZD01000492.1 GCF_009377175.1 Streptomyces adustus | reverse complement strand
CCTTCCCCCGCCTCCTCTCCCGGCACCGACCCGCGCGCCGTCGCCCGCGCGCTGGTGTCCAGCCCGCTGCCCCTGCCGACCACCACCCGGCTGGCGCTGCTGGTCCTCGTCGCGGGCGCCGGAGCCTCGTTCGCCACTTGGTGGTGGCTGGTGCTGGGGCAGGACAGCTGGCCGGCCGCCCAGCTCGCCTGTCTGCCCGCCGCCGGGGGGTCCTCCGACGCGGTGCTCGCCCGGTTCACCGGCTGTGTCGACGACGTCCGGCTGGCCCAGGCGGCGGTGGTGCTGTGCGGGCCGCTCGCCCTGCTGGCCCTCGCCCTGCTCCACCGGGCGGCCGGGATCCGGCTCGACCTGTGGTGGTGGCGGGCGAGGCCCGACGACTCGTCGCTCGGCGACCGGCTCACCGCCGCCCTGGCCGACCCGGACGGGCCCCGGCCCGCGCTGTGGGTGCGCGGGCGGCGCGTCGGGGTCCAGGCCCGCGCGTCGGGCACCCGGCGCAGGCCGTGGATCGTGGCCGACTCCAACGCCTTCAACCTCCCCGACCGGCAGGCGGAGGCCATGTTGCGGCACGAGCTGACCCATCTGCGCCTGCGGGACGTGGGCCGGGTGCGGCTGGCCACCGGGGCCTGGTGGATCCTGCTCACGGCCGTCGTCGTGCCGGTCGGCGTCGCACTGCTGGTCAAGCCCGCGCTGCTCGGCGCCGGGCTGCTGGTGCGTATGGCGATCGTCCTGCTGACCGTACGGCTCACCCTGTGCGCGGTGCTGCGTGCACGGGAGCACGACGCCGATCTCGGCGCGGACGCGGATCCGCGTGCCCCGCGGGGCGCGGCCGCCGACCACATCGGCTCCGACCGCCCGCCGGGCCTGCGCCGACGGCTGCTGCGGGCCGTGGGTCTCGCCAGCCATCCCACCCCCGCGGCCCGCCTCGACGTGCTCGCGGACCCGGCGCGGTCCTGGGGTGTCTCGCCCTTCGAGTCGCTGGCCACGGGCCTGGTCGCGGGTCTGCTCTTCACCGACCTCGCCCTGCTGGTCGCCGCTCTGATGCCGACGCGGACCCAGCTCGCGTACACGGTGACCGGGTTGCTGACCGGCTGGGCGATCGCCGGCGTGGTGACCGTGGCGTGGTGGCGGGCCGTCGCGGTGGGTCACCGGGACGCGGCCGGCCGGCGGCCGGTCCTGGCAGGGGCGTTGCTCGGTCTCGGCCTGCTCGTCGGGAGCCAGTTGTCCGGGCGGGCGGCCGGTGACTGGCTGCACGACACCAGGACCGCCGACGGGCTGGCCTCCGAGCTCTCCCTGGTCGGCGCTCCCCTGCCCCAGGTACTGGCGCTGGCGGCGGTCGTGGTGATCGGCGGCGCGCTGTTCGCGCTGTGGACCACGAGCCTCGCCCGCGCCGCACGGGCCTCGGTGAGCGGGCCCCGCTCGGCCGTCCTGTGCACGGCGGTCCTGGTGCTGTCCGGTGTCCTGCTGGCCGTACCGCTGGGCGGTTGGTTCCTGTTCGCCCGGCTGACCGCGGCCCGCGCGGTGGCGGACATCCGCTGGAGCGTGGTCGACTCGCCCTGGTGGGTGACGGGTGTCGCGCTGAGCGTCGTCGGGGCGCTGGTCCCCCTGGTCTGGTCGATTCCGCGCTCAGCGGGCCGGACGCGGGCCACCGGGACGGCCGCGGTCCCCGGACGGCACGGCGAAACGGCCGTCACAGTAAGCCGGTTGCGTCCCGTTCCGGTGCTCGCGCTCGTGCTCTCGGGGGTGCTCGTCACGGCGGGGGCCGGGTGGGCGGCGATCGGCGGCCGGTTCGTCCAGTCGTCTGCGGTGCAGTCGTCGGCGGTGCAGTCGTCCGGGCCGCGGAGCACGCCGGGGTCGGCGCCCTCGGCGGCCGCGCCGGGCACCGACCCCTCGGCGGTCCCCAGCACTGCCACCGGCTCACCGGACGCCTCCGGTGACCGGACCGTGCCCCTGGACCAACTCCCCCTCCTCCCGCCCAAGGAGGAGCAGACCGAGGAGTTCCGCTCGGACCCCGCCCTGGTGTGCCGTTATCTGACCATCGGCGGAACCGGCATCTGGACCGACCCGCAGAGCCGACGCGAGACGGCCGAACTGCTCGGCGGCCTCGACGACACCGTGCTGCGGGCCGCGTCCGCCGTCCTGCTGCGCGATCCGACCGGTCCCGTGGACAACGAGGCGGTGATCGCCTCGTTCCTGCGCTGCGACCTCTACTTCCGCTACCACCGCTGACCCACGGCACAAGCCACACCTGCCCGACCCGCCCGGCCTCCCCAGGAGTCACGCGTGAACCAGCCACTCGCTTCGAGATCCCCTGTCGGCCGACTCCGGTACGCGGCCGTCGTACCGCTCGTCGGGACGGTGCTGGCCGCGGCCCTGACCGCGTGCGGCGGCACTCGCGACGGGTCGGGCCTGGTCGTACCTACCGAACCCACCGCGTCCGCGTCGCCCTCCACCGGTGCCTCCCCCACCACCACGGGTTCCGTCTCCGGGACGCCGAGGTCCGCAGCCCCCGACTCCACCTCGCCGTCCGCGACCTCGCACCCTTCCGGCGGATCGGGAGGCACCGGCGGCTCGGGCGGTTCAGGCGGGTCCGGCGGTTCGGGCGGTTCGGGCCGCCCGCCCACAAAGACCGCGACCCCCAGAC
>NZ_VJZD01000491.1 GCF_009377175.1 Streptomyces adustus | reverse complement strand
GTGCTGGGGCGGGGTGTGGGGTCCGTGCGGGCCGGGCTCGGGGAGGTTCCCGGCCCGCACGGGGCTCTGTCAGCCGTGCGCGGCGGCTGCGGTGAGCGCGGGCAGCGCGAGCGCTTCCAGGGCGGCGGCCTGGTCGGCGTCGGTGAGGATCTGCGCGGTCGACGTGATCGCCTGCATCACGCCTCCGGCCGTCATCTGACCGCCCCGCACGAAGTGCGACAGAATCACGTCCCTGACCTCGGTGCCGATGCTGAGCGACTTGGCGACGTGCTCGATCGCCTTCGTCGGCTCCTCCAGCGTCTTACCGGCGGCGGCCTCCACCTGGCGCACCTTGGCCTCGACGTACTCCCGTGACAGGAAGGTGCGTACGGCGTCGGCCGTCTTGGACGTGATCAGCTCCAGCGTCTTGCGCTGGGTCTGCCCGGACCAGGACACGACGCCTTCGTCCTGCTTGCCTCCCAGATGCACGGCACGCATGACGTCCTTCGTCTCGGTCAGACCGTTGCGGCACACCTGGACGACCACACGCGGGGTGATCGTGTACGCCCCGGATCCGACCTCGCTGTTGGTGATGACGAAACCGGCGGAGATCATCGGCAGTTCGTCACCGCTGCGCCCGTCGAACGGGGAGCGGTAGCCCCGCAGCAGCGTGCGGGCCTGCACGGCGACGGCTTCGGACTCCACGCGCACGTACATCCGCCGGTCCGTCAGGTCACACCCCGTGACGTGGGTCGGGTGGCCAGACTGCCTCACCCCGTCCAGGGCGGCCATCAGCATGTCGAAGTTGTCCATCAGCTTGTAGCTGTCGGACAGCAGCGCGCGCGCCACACCCTCCACGGGCGGCAGACCAGGACCCCGGTCACCCCGGAACGCCCGGACCATGAACTTGCGCTCCGGCTCCTGCCGCAGCCACGCGTTCACGTTCTCGTCCAGCAGCGGGACGTTCTCGGCACGCATGCGCCGCAGGTAGGCCAGCGGGATGCGCAGCTTGTCGGCGATCCCCTCGTCTGCCACGGCGGTGGGCCGGTAGATCCCGTCGACGTTGGTCACGCCGGACTCCGTGAGCACCGACTCGACGCCCTCGATGTGCACTTTCCCGTCACGCAAGTGCAGCGCGGACGACTGAGCGATCACATCCAGCTTCCGGCTGTTCTGCTCCTCCAGGAGGTGGACCAGGTCGCGCAGGTCGGCATTGCGAGCGCCGGTGGGAGCCACGCTCGTGGCGCGCTCGGCGAACTGCTGAGTCATGCGGTGTTCTCCCCTTGGTTGTGTTGGCTTCTGCGGCCCGGGGGGCGGGGCCACCACCCCCCGAACGACATCCATAATAGTAGGATTGAGGAGTGAGGGAACCCACCCCTTGACCTGCGACTACCGCGCGCGGTGCTCGGGCAATGGCGTCAGACTCCAGCGCCGGACGTTCCTGACGACTGGCGCTACGCCGTGCAGATCGCGCAGCTCGCACAGGTCGTAGCGCAGCTCGGGGGCCTCGCCGAACAGATCGGCGTACGCATGAACCGCGCAGACCCAGTAGCTGCCGTGACGCTGCGTCACACTGCCGTGATAGTCGACCTTCTGCCACAGAACGGGCCCGGCGTGCTGCGGGTCCAGAATCTGAGCAACGGCGATCACCATCGGATCCGCCAACCGCTCAGCCATCAGAAGCGCGAACGCGCGTCCCACCGAGCGCTGATCCACCGGCACGCCAACGGTGGCCGGACTGCTGTGACCGGTGCGCACGCCCATCGCCCAACCCAGCTCGAAGAACGGCCGGACCATCTCCACCTGCTCGTGCGGCACCCCCAATGCGCCCGGGTCCGTCTCGCTGCCCACCAACTCCCGCAGCGCGTAGGCAGTCTGCTCCTGCTCCGCGTCCGTGAGCGGGACGCCAGTAGTCCCGATCCGCGTGTTCTCCACGATGTTCCTTTCCTCTCTGGTGATCCGGCTGGGGGAGGGTGCCCCAGGTGTGGGGCACCCCCGTAGGGACTAGCCGAGGAACCCTCGCGAGCGCAGGAATTCGGCCGTGATGAGTGCGACGCCCTGCGGCTTGTAGATCTGAGGGAAGCGGCGCATTTCCACCGTGGTGCGGCCCGTTGCGTCCGGCTCAATCAGTTCGTGAACGAGCCGGTAAGAACCGTCACTTACCGGGATTTCCAGTAAGACCGGGCCAACCTTGGTTTCGAAGCGAATTCCCGTGTAATTCGCGTCGGAGTTGTGCACGATTTTCGCGTCTGCCCGCTGGCATACCAGGGGCAGGAAGTTCGCGATTTGACGGGCCTTGATGGCCGTACCGGTCATGGGGGCGTTCGTACCTCCGCGCACTCTGCGGACGATTCCGTTCGAGATCTGGATCTCCACGTCTTCCCCTTCGTTGGCTTACTGCGGTGTCGGGGGTTGCCTCCCCCAATACTTTCCATAATAGTAGGGTAAATGCGTGAAGGGAAGGCCCCTGACGTCTTGAGGTTGCATCAGGTGTTGCGCCGGAAGTTGCGCCGGATGTTGCGGCAGGCGTTGCGTTGGAGGTTGCGCCGTCCGGCGGCCGGCTTCCAGGAAGCCCCTGGTCACGCGTCTGTTGGCACGTGGTCGGGTTGCTGACATCCCCTCTGCTGCCACTTGTCCCGCACCGGTTGAAGGATGAGTGAGTGACGGGGGGCGGGGGCGGGAGTGAGC
>NZ_VJZD01000490.1 GCF_009377175.1 Streptomyces adustus | reverse complement strand
CGCTCTCCCCGCCCGCGCCTGCCGCCTCTCCCGTCCGCTCCCCGGCGGCCGCCAGGCTGCTGCGCCGGGCGGCGGTCCTGCTTCCGGTCCTGCTGATCGGCGTGTGGGCGGCGGTCGACTGGCCCTCCGTGCGCGGCGGTACCGCCCGGCTGGCCTCGGCCGACCCCTGGTGGCTGCTGCTCGCCGTCCTCCTCACCTGCCTGGGCTGGGTGGCCGCCGCCGTCGTACGACAGGGCTCCATCCCGGACCGGCTGCCGACGGGGCTGCTGATCGCCTCCCAGTTCGCCGCCGGGGCCGCCAACCACGTGCTCCCGGCCAGCGTCGGCGCGCACGCCGTCACCCTGCGCTTCTACCGGAGCCAGGGCATCCCCCTCGCCCGCGCGACCGCCTCGATCGCCCTGTACTCGCTGGCCAAGCCGATCGCGAAGATCCCGGTCCTGCTCGCCTTCGTGCTGGCCTTCCCGGACATGCTGGAGCTCGGCGCGCTGGTCCCGGACGACGGGACGCTGCTGCTGATCACGGCGTGCCTGGTGGCCGGTCCGGCGGCGGCCGCGCTGCTGGTGACCTTGGTGCGTCCACTGCGCCGGCCGGTCCTCGCCCTCGTGCGGACCGCGTTGTCCGACGCGCGCGTGCTGCACACCCGGCCCAGCCGGGTGCTGGCCCTGTGGGGCGGCTCGGCCGCCACACCGGTGCTCCAGGGGTGCGTGATCGCCGCGGTCGGCGCCTCGCTGGGGCTGCCGCTGTCCTGGGCCCAGGTGGTGTTCGCGTTCCTGGCGGCGGGCACCGCGGTCGGGGCCGTCCCCGCGCCGGGCGGCATCGGGCCCGTGGACGCGGCGCTGGTGCTGGCCATGACCGCGTTCGGCGCGCCGCTGGGCCTGGCCACGGCGACCGTCATCGGCTACCGCGTCCTGACGGTGTGGGTGCCGCTGCTCCCGGGCGCGCTGGTGCTCTCGGCGCTCGTGCAGCGCGAGGTGCTGTGAACGCCCGGCGCCCGGGCCGTACGCCACGGGCGCCGGACGGGCGGGTCAGCGTGCGGTCAGTCTCCACAGGTGGTCGGCGGTGCCGTTGTCGCTCCACTGGAGGACCCGGGCGCCGGAGGCGGTGCTCATGCCGTCGACGCCGAGCAGCAGACCGCTGTTGTAGTTCGCGATCTTGTAGTAGCCGCCGTCGGCCGGGACGAGCTGCCAGAGGTGGTCGGCCGTGCCGTTGTCACCCCAGATCAGGGCCGTGCCGCCGTCGGCCGTACTCGCGTTGGTGATGCCGAGCAGCAGCCCGCTCGCCTGGTTGACGATCCGGTAGAGCCCCGAACCGGCCGCCACCAGGGTCCAGTTCTGGTCGGTGCCGGTGGTCGGGGCCGCCTGGACGACGGCCGTGCCCTGGGCCGTACCGGCGTTCAGCGTGTCCAGGGCGAGCCCGCTGTTCCGGTTGGTGATCTGGTAGCGGCCTGCCAGCGAGGTGGAGGTGCCGCTGGGCGTGACGACCAGGTGGTAGCCGTCGGAGGCGTTCATGGCGACGGGCACGGTGATCGAGCCGTTGGTCACGGCGTAGTCGGCCTCGGAGACCGTGAAGGGGGCCGAGACGGCCGTCGTACGGCCCTTGGAGGGGGTGTACTCCAGCTTCACATGGACCGTGCCGCCGAAGGCCGACAGGGAGCCGAGCCCGTCGACGGTGACGGCCGTGGCTCCGGTGCCGCCGCCGAAGATGACGCTGACCTGCCTGCCGTCGCCGGTGAGCGAGGCGGCACCGTCGATGCCGGTCTGCGCGGGAGGCGTGGTGGCGAGCATCGTCCCGGACATGTCGCCGTACCACTTGTACAGCCAGTACGAGCCGTTCGGCGATCCCCCGGTGTCGGTCAGGGTGTCGCCGAGGGTGCCGTAGTGGTTCCAGAAGGCGAGTTCCGCGTCCCGGACGCCGGCGCGCTCGAACTTGGCGACGTAGCCGACCAGTGCCCCGGGCACGCCGATCTCGGTCGGGGTCGCGTACTCCTCGATGGAGATCGGCCGCGGACTGATGCCGAGACTGCTCTCCAGCGCGCGATAGGCGGAGACATGGGCGGCGATGTCCTGGCTGCCCTGGAGTTCGTGCCAGGCGATGACGTCCGGCACGGTGCCAGTGGCCTTGGCGTCGGTGAGGAACGTGCTCATCCAGCTCTGGTTCCACGCCGAGTGACTCGGTCCCTGGATGGGTGTGGTGCCGTCCTTGGCGCGCACCTCCTTGTACGTCCGGGCCCAACCGGCGTCGAAAGCACCGGCATTGGCGGTGTCCCAGGTCCAGTCGGGCTCGTTCCACAGCTCGTACGCGCTGATGTTGCCGGCACCGGACGCCTTGACGGAGGCCACCTGGGTGTCGACGGCGGCCAGCCAGTCGCTCCAGCTCACCCACTTGTACGGGAAGTTCGGATACCAGTCGGGCATCCTGACGACCACCTTGGCACCCGCCCTGGCCGCCTTGGCGGCGACGACCAGGGAGTCACCGGCGGGTGTGGGCTCGCCGTTGGGCAACTGTTTTCCACCGGGGGCCATCTGGACGAAGGTGTTCGGCTTCAGCGCCTGGACGAGGCTGTCGGCGGGGGTGCTCGCGTCGGCGAGGCCGTAGAGGCTGCCGGCGGCGACATGGGTGACGGACCGCAGGTTCTGCGCCGCGTGGACGACCAGCGTGGTGGAGGCGGTGGGGGCCGCGTGGGCG
>NZ_VJZD01000048.1 GCF_009377175.1 Streptomyces adustus | reverse complement strand
GGGAAGGGGTGTCGGCGGAGGTGCCGCCCGGGGCGGGGGTGTCGACCGCTATCCGGGTCGAGGCAGTAGCGCTACTCTGTGCTCTCATGTATGAGCGTAGCAGCGTAGGAGAACTGGCGGAACAGCTACGAAGAGAGCTCGACCGCTACTCTCCCGGTGGAAAGCTGCCGTCGAGCCGGGCCCTCGTGGAGCGGTTCCGGGTGAGCCCGGTGACCGTCTCGCGCGCCCTCGCCCAGCTCGCTGCCGAGGGGCTGGTCGTCACCCGGCCCGGCGCGGGCGCGTTCCGCGCGCGCCCGCGCACCGGTACGGCGCCCGCCGGTGACACCTCCTGGCAGGAGGTCGCCCTCAGCGCGGACGGCGCCGCCGACCTCGTACCGCGCACGGTGGACGCCGCCGGGGTCACCGTCTCGCTCGCCGCGCCGCCGCCCGGGGTGATCGAGTTCAACGGCGGCTATCTGCATCCGTCGCTCCAGCCCGAGCGGGCCATGGCCGCGGCCCTGTCGCGCGCCGGTCGCCGACCCGGGGCGTGGGGGCGGCCGCCCATGGAAGGGCTGCCGGAGCTGCGCGAGTGGTTCGCCCGGGGCATCGGCGGGTCGGTCACGGCCGCCGAGGTGCTGGTCGCCGCGGGCGGCCAGGCGGCGCTGACCACCGCGCTGCGCGCGCTGGCACCCCCAGGCGCCCCGGTGCTCGTGGAGTCGCCCACCTACCCCGGCATGCTGGCCATCGCCCGCGCGGCGGGCCTGCGCCCGGTGCCCGTACCGGTGGACGCGGACGGGGTTCGGCCGGACCTGCTCGCCGACGCCTTCCGGGCCACCGGCGCCCGCGTCCTCGTCTGCCAGCCGCTGTTCCAGAACCCGACCGGCGCCGTGCTGGCCCCCGCCCGCCGCGGCGAGGTGCTGGGCATCGCCCGCAGGGCCGGCGCGTTCGTCGTCGAGGACGACTTCGTACGCCGGCTCGTGCACGAGGACGCCGGCGAGCTGCCGCGGCCGCTCGCCGCGGACGACCCGGACGGCGTCGTGGTGCACGTCGGCTCGCTCACCAAGGCCACCTCGCCCAGCTTCCGGGTCAGCGCGCTGGCCGCGCGCGGCCCGGTCCTGGAACGCCTGCGCGCCATCCAGGTCGTCGACAGCTTCTTCGTCCCCAGGCCGCTCCAGGAAGCCGCCCTGGAACTCGTCGGATCGCCTGCCTGGCCGCGCCATCTGCGTTCCATCTCCGCGGAGTTGAGGGCCCGCCGGGAGGCGATGACCACCGCCCTGCGCCTGACCCTGCCCGAACTCGCCCTGCCGCACGTCCCGTCCGGCGGCTACCACCTGTGGCTGCGCCTGCCCGACGGCACCGACGAGACGGCCCTGGCCGCCGCGGCCCTGCGCGCGGGCGTCGCGCTGACCCCCGGCCGCCCGTACTTCAGCGCCGAACCCCCGGCCGGACACCTGCGGTTGAGCTTCGCCGCCGTCGCGGGCACCGGGGAGATCACCGAAGGGGTACGGCGGCTGCGCGCCGCCTGCGACGAGGTGCTCCGGCCGCCGGAAACCCTTCGACACGCCGCGCCTGAGCTGTGAGGATCCCGCCATGACCGACCTCAACGACACCTCCGCCCCGTCCGCCTCGCCCGACACCCGGGCTCTCGTCGAGGGGTACGAGCTCTCCACCGACCCGGACCGCGTTGACGTCGAGCGCGTGCACCACTGGCTGTCCACCGACGCGTACTGGGCGATCGGACGGTCGCGGGAGAAGCACGAGCGGGCGATCGCCGGCTCGCTCAACTTCGGCGTGTACGACACGGTTTCCGGTGAACAGGTGGCCTATGCCCGAGTCGTCACCGACCGGGCGACCTTCGCCTGGCTGTGCGACGTGTACGTGCACGCGTCGGTGCGGGGCAAGGGGATCGGCACGGCCCTGGTGGCTGCCGTGCGTGAACAGCTGCGGCCGTACGGGCTGCGCCGCCTGCTGCTGGCCACCCACGACGCCCACGGGGTCTACGAGAAGGTGGGATTCCGGGCGCTGGACGTCCCCGACCAGTGGATGGTGCTTACCTTCGAGTGACCTTTTGGTGCGACTTGCCCGGCAGGTCCCGACGCTCGGGTAAAAGATGACGCACCGCCGGTAACGCACAGGCGGGAACCCTTGACCGGTGGGCCCGGGCGGCTCACGATCGCCGCATGGCACTTCGGGTCACTTTCGTCGCAGCCGCGCGCAGCTCCCCGTTGCTCGCCGAGCGCTTCGACGACGACCGGCCGCTGGACCAGGCGGGCTGGCAGGAGGTGCAGCACGTGGCCGCCGAACTGCTGCCGCTCGCCGCCGCCGAACTGCGCTACTGCTCGCCGAACCCGCGCAGCCGTGCCACCGGGGACGCCCTCGGTTACGCGCCGCTCGTCCAGCTCGCCCTGCGGGACTGCGACATGGGCCGCTGGCGCGGGCTGACGCTCGGCGAGGCGATGGCCCGGGAGCCGCAGTCGGTGGACGCCTGGCTCGCCGACCCGCGTTCCGCCCCGCACGGCGGTGAGCCACTGCTCGCCTTCATCTCCCGGGTCGGCGGCTGGCTGGACACCCGCCCGGTCGAGGACGGCGGCCGCATCGTCGCCGTGGCCGAGCCCTCCGTGATCCGCGCGGCCCTGGTGTACGCGCTTCAGGCGCCGCCCTCGACGTACTGGAACATCGACGTCCGGTCCCTGTCGGCGGTCACCGTGAGCGGCCGCGCGGGCCGCTGGCACCTGCGCTTCGACTCCACGGCCGCTCAGCCCTCGCGGATGAGGTAGTCGCTCGGCAGGCGCACGTAGTCGGTCGTCAGCACGAGGTCCTTCGCGGGGCCGCCGACCCGCCAGACCGTCCGCCAGTGGTCCTCGTCCCGGACGGTGAACTCGCCCCGGTAGAAGTCGGCGGCGCAGGGGTGGTCGGCCACGTACCGTCCGGACGTCAGGTCCAGGTGATGGAAGGGCCGCCCGTCCGCGAACCGCACGTCCGCCGTGCCGGGCACCGCGCCCGGCAGGAACCGCAGGGTCCGCTCGGCGGGCCGGGCGACTCCCCGCCAGACGAACCGGCCCGTCTCCCGGTGCAGCAGTCCGCCGCCGTCCAGCGGGCCGAAGCCGGTGACCCCCTCGAAGCGGCCCTCCTCGCCCCCGGCGAGATCCCGCACGGTGCGCTCCACGCGCCAGTGCCCGGCCAGATGGGCCAGCACATCGGGCACGGGCCGGAAACCGTCCGGCGCATCGGGCACGGGCCGGAAACCGTCCATGTCAGCCCCGTCCCGTCGGCCGGCGGCGGCGCCATCCGTCCGGCGAGTCGGCAGGGGACCTGCGCCGGGCCTGGGCCTGGATCTCGTGGTACGAGTCGTGGCTCGTGGCGCGGAACGCCTCCTCGTACGAGGCCAGCGCCGCCACCAGACCGGCACCGGCGGTGCCGCGTCGGCGGATCCGCCGCGCCAGCCAGGTGAACAGCCCCAGGACGACCGCCAGGCAGCCGGCCGTGGCCAGGTAGGGGAGCAGCACATGCATGGCCTCGACCCTATGTCCTGGCCGCCGGTGTCCGGCAGCCACGCCCCGGGAGCCGCCGCACGTCCCATTGACGCGCTCATGCCTCCTCCCTAGGGTGCCGTTCGAAGTGCTGACCAATGTTCGCAATACCGAACAACTCGCAACTCCCCCAGCTCACAACTCCTACAGAGTCGCGGAGTGCCCATGTCACGCACCATCCGTACCTGGCGGCGGCCCGTCCTCGCCGCCGTCGCCTTACTGCTGGCCTCGGCCGGGCTTCCCGCGCCCGCGCACGCCGAGGACGTCACCGACTACACGATCACCGTCGACCCGGCCGCCCGGGGCGCCGAGATCGCCGACACGATGTACGGCGTCTTCTTCGAGGACATCAACCGCGCCGCCGACGGCGGGCTGTACGCCGAACTCGTGCAGAACCGCTCGTTCGAGTACTCCAGCACCGACAACCGGTCCTACGCACCGCTCACCTCCTGGACGGTCACCGGCGGCGCCCAGGTCGTTGACGACGCCGGCCGCCTGGCCGAGCGCAACCGCAACTACCTCTCGATGAGCGCCGGTTCGGCGGTCACGAACGCGGGCTACAACACCGGCGTCAGCGTGCGGGAGGGCCGCAGGTACGACTTCTCGGTCTGGGCCCGCAGCGCCGACGGCAGCATGCTCACCGTCACCCTCCAGGACGCCGACGGCACGCTGGCGCCCGCCCGCCGGGTGACCGCCCGGGGCGGCTGGGCCAAGTACACCGCCACGTTCACCGCGAGCCGCACCAGCGCCACCGGCCGGCTCACCGTGGCCTCCACCGGCGCCGCCGCCCTCGACATGGTGTCGCTGTTCCCGCGCGACACCTACAGACACGAGCCCAACGGCCTGCGCAAGGACCTCGCCGAGAAGATCGCCGCCCTGCACCCGGGCTTCGTGCGCTTCCCCGGCGGCTGCCTGGTCAACACCGGCTCGATGCAGGACTACAGCGAGGCGTCCGGCTGGCAGCGGGCCCGTTCCTACCAGTGGAAGGACACCGTCGGCCCGGTCGAGCAGCGCGCCACCAACGCCAACTTCTGGGGCTACAACCAGAGTTACGGGCTCGGCTACTACGAGTACTTCAGGCTCGCCGAGGACGTCGGCGCGATGCCACTGCCCGTAGTGCCCGCCCTGGTGACCGGGTGCGGCCAGAACCGGGCCGTCGACGACGACGCCCTGCTCCGGCGGCACATCCAGGACACCCTCGACCTCATCGAGTTCGCCAACGGGCCGGTGACCTCGACCTGGGGCGGACTGCGTGCCCGGATGGGTCACCCCCGGCCCTTCCACCTCACCCACATCGAGGTCGGCAACGAGGAGAACCTCCCGGCCGAGTTCTTCGCCCGGTTCAAGGAGTTCCGCGCCGCCGTCGCGGCCGTCCATCCGGACATCACCCTCGTCTCCAACTCCGGCCCGGACGACGCCGGTACGACCTTCGACACGGCCTGGCGGCTCAACCGCGAGGCCGGTGTCGCCCTGGTCGACGAGCACTACTACAACAGCCCGCAGTGGTTCCTCCAGAACAACGACCGCTACGACACCTACGACCGGGGCGGTCCGAAGGTGTTCCTCGGCGAGTACGCCTCCGGGGGCAACGCCTTCAAGAACGGACTCGCCGAAGCCGCCTACATGACCGGACTGGAACGCAACGCGGACGTCGTGCGACTCGCCTCCTACGCGCCGCTGTTCGCCAACGAGGACTACGTCCAGTGGCGCCCCGACCTGGTCTGGTTCAACAACCACGCGTCCTGGGGTTCGGCCAACTACGAGGTCCAGAAGCTGTTCATGACCAACGTCGGCGACCGCGTGGTGCCCAGCACGGCCACCACCACACCCTCCGTCAGCGGCCCGATCACCGGCGCCGTCGGCCTGTCGACCTGGGCGACGACGGCCGCCTACGACGAGGTGAAGGTGACCGGCGCGGACGGCACGACCTTGTTCGACGACGACTTCGGCCAGGACGCGTCCAGGTGGACCCACACCGGCGGCGGCAGCTGGAGCGTCCAGGACGGCCAGTACGTCCAGAGCGACGTGAGCGCGGAGAACACCATGGTCTCGGCGGGCGACACCGCCTGGCACGACTACGACCTGAGCGTGAAGGCCACCAAGAGGGCCGGCAAGGAGGGCTTCCTCGTCGCCTTCGGCGTCCAGGACACCGGCAACTACTACTGGTGGAACCTCGGCGGCTGGAACAACACCACCAGCGCCGTCGAACAGGCCGTGGACGGCGGCAAGTCGACGCTGATCGCCAAGCCCGGGACCATCGAGACGGGCCGCACCTACGACATCGACATCAAGGTGCGGGGCCGCCAGGTGACCCTCTACCTCGACGGCGAGGAGTGGGGCAGCTTCACCGACGACAAGCCGGCCGAGCCGTTCCGCCAGGTCGTCACCTCGGACCGGAAGACCGGTGACCTGATCGTCAAGGTCGTCAACGCCCGCTCCTCGGCGGCCCGTACGGCGATCGACCTCGGCGGCGCCCGGGTCGCGGACAAGGCCCGGGTGACCACGCTGGCCGCCGCCCCGGAGGCGGTGAACACCGAGACGCGGACCGAGGTCGCGCCGGTGACGTCGACCTTCACCGGCGTCGCCGACCGGTTCACGTACACCTTCCCCGCGGACTCCGTCACCTTCCTGCGGATCAGGCGGAGGTAGCCGGCGCACCGGTGGGCTGCTGCCCCAGCGGCAGCAGCCCACGCTCGGCGAACACCTTCTTCGCGGCGAAGGTCGCGTTCAGCGCCCGGGGCATACCGCAGTAGACGGCCGCGTGCAGCAGCGCCTCGGTGATCTGCTCGGGCGTGAGGCCCACGTTCAGTGCCGCGTTCACATGCACGTCGAGCTGCGCCTCGCAGCCGCCGAGCGCGGTCAGGACGCCCAGGGTCACCAACTGGCGGTCCCGCGGGACGAGTCCGGGCCGGTCGTAGATCTCGCCGAAGGCCCAGGAGACGACCTGGTGGCCGAGCTCGGGGCTGACGTCGTCGAGCGCGTCGACGACCCGCTGCCCGGCCTCGCCGTCGACCCTCCTCAGGACCTCAAGGCCATGGGCGAAACGCTCTTCACGGGTGCTGTTCGGGTTCATGGCGCAGACCGTAGGAGTTGGAGCGCGCTCCAGGTCAAGCCGAGCCGCGCACCACGGCCGTCCGCCCCCGCGATCACGGTCCTCCGCCCCCGCAATCAGGGCCCTTCACCTCCGCAATTGCACGCAGGACGAATTCCATTATCCGCGTGTTCTCTCGGTGTTAACCGAGCTGTTCGTGTGGGCCGTGGCCGTTTCCGAAAGAACCTTCATCAATTCCCCTACACGGCACAACCATTCGGAATCCAGGCCCGTCTAAGGCGGCGAATCAATAATGCGGGGGAAGTGACGCCCCTGGACGAGACGCCATGTGTGCCACTTCCCCGGGGGGCCTGCGAACAATGGAACGACCGACTTTGCTCACCGCCTCTCCCTGTGGCATTCCTCACAGGAACGCGCGGCGCCGTCCGTACCGGAGCAAGGTGTGAAACCGACCGTCTCTCCGGAGCCGCCGACCGCACTTGCACCGTCCGGCCCACCGCGGTCCGGCCGGCCGCCCCGATTCCGGTTCGGGTTCCGGCTTCGGCCGCCCCGCCCGGCCGTCCGGCCGGAACAGGCCGCCGCCCTGCTCGCGGCGGCCGTCGCGGTCCTCGTGTCCTGCACCGGCGACGTCGTGGCGCGCAGCTACCCCTTCGGGCCGCGCGCCCGCAACGTCAGCGACCTGGGCAACCAGTACGTCCCGTTCCACGCGCACCTGTGGGACCTGCTGCACGGCCGGGCCGACGGCGGCCTGCTGATGAACTGGCAGTCCGGGTTCGGCTCCAGCTTCCTGCCCGACCTCGGCACCTATCTGAGCAGCCCGTTCGCCCTGCTGGTGGCGGTCTTCCCGCGGGACGAGATCGACCTCGCGGTCTACGTGATCACCGTGCTGAAGACGGCCTGCGCCGGCGCGGCCATGGCCTGGCTGCTGCTCGCCCTGCGGCCCGGCCGCTGGTGGGCCGCGGGACTGCTCGGTGCCTCCTACGCCCTGTGCGGCTGGAGCGTGCTGATGGCCGCGGTCAACCCGATGTGGCTCGACGGACTCATCGCCCTGCCGCTGCTGTGCCTGGTCGGCGAATGGGCGCTGCACGGCAGGCGGCCGGTGCTCGGGGCGCTGGTCGTGGCCCTGGCCTGGATCGCCAACTTCTACACGGCGTACATGGCCACCCTCGGCGCCGGTCTGGTGCTGCTGCTGCGGCTGTCGCTGTCCGGCCTCCCGCCACGGCGGCTGCTCGCGGCGGTGGGCCGGGCGGTACGCGGCACCGTGCTCGGCATCGGTCTGGCCGCACCCCTGGTGGTCGTCGTCTACTTCGGGACCAGGCACGCCTATCCGGGCCGGGTCACCGAGTTCCGGCCGCTGGCCTTCGAGTACCTGCTGGCCCACCTGCTGCCGACGTCGTACAGCTTCAGCAACCCGGCCGTCTACGTGGGCACCGCGGCCCTGCTGCTCGCCCTCGCCCTGCCCTTCCACCGGGCGGTTCCCCGGCGGGTGCGCGGCGGGTGGACGCTGCTGGTGGTGGCGATGACCCTGTCGATGCGCTGGGAGCCGACCCACCTGGTCTGGCACGCCTTCGCCACCCCGCAGGGCAGCGCGTACCGGCAGGCCTTCGTGCTGTGCGGGCTGCTGGTGATCGCCGCGTGGACCTCGCTGTCCTACGGTCCGCCCGGTCCGCGCGCGCTGTTCGCGGCGGGCGGGCTGCTCGCCCTGGTCATGGCCGGGGCGGCGGGCAGCATGCCCGCGCGCCACTCCTTCACCCTGCCGATCGCCGTGCTCGCCGCCCTGGCGGCGCTAACCGGCCTGGCCCTGCTGGGCCGCGCGGAGGCCCCGGGCGGCACAGGCGGCACAGGCGGCACGGGGGGCACGGGCGACACGGACGGCACGGACGGCCCTCCCCTTCCGAGTGGCGCTCCCCGCCCGGGCGGCCGCCGCCGCGCCGTCCTGGCCGGGCTGGCCGCGGTGCTGCTGCTCGGCGGGCAGTTCGGCGAGGCCGCCGCCACCTCCGCGGTGGCCACGAGGTCGCGGGCCACCCGCATGGACGACCACAGCCCCTGGGGCGCCCGCAGGCAGACCCAGGCGGAGCTGATCGCCGCGGCCGACGGCTGGCCCCGCTACCGCACCGATCCGGGCCGGGAGCAGACCGTCGCCAACGACCCGATGGAGGTGGGCGGCCAGGGCGCCCAGTACTACAGCAGCCTCACCTCCGACGTCCTCAGCCGCACCCTCACCGCCCTCGGGGACGGCTGGACCTCGCGGGGCCGCAGCCTCCAGAGCCTGGACAACGCCGTCACGGACGCGATCTTCTCCATCGGCGCCCGGGTGCACTCCCCGCCGGACCCGGACCAGAAGCGGTTCCCCCAGGACGGCAGCCGCACCACCGTGTCCCGGCAGCCGGTGCCGCCGCTGGTCACGGTGCGGCCGTCCGGCACCGGCGCGGACCGGCCCGGCTTCGGCCCGTCCCCGTACCGCAACCAGGAGCTGCTGCTCGGCGCCCGCGTCTACACCGTGCCCCGGCTGACCGTGCGCACCGCCGCCGGAAGGCCGGCGCGCTTCGGCGTGCGCCTCGGCCCGGTCGCCGCCGGGACCAAGGGGCCGCGGCCGACGATCACCGCCCGCTGCCGCCCCGGCAGCGAGGTCTACCTGTGGGCACCGCACCTCTCGGGCACCGCCCGCCTCGCCGGTGCCCCGGAGACGGCCCCGACCGGACGCTTCCGCTCCGACCGCCTCGCCACCGCGATCGCCGCCATGCAGCGGCTCGGCCGGGTGCCCGCCTCCGGACACCTCACGATCGAGCTGTCCCCGGACGCGACGAGCACCGTCCCGGACGGCGCGGTCGGCTGCCTGGACACCGCCCGGCTGCGCACCGCGGTCGAACGGCTGACGTCGACCGGTGCCACCGAGGTGACCGTCTCCGACGGCACCGTGCGGGCCGTGCTCCCCGCGGGCAGCCGCGGGACCGCGGTCCTGGCGGTCCCGCGGATCGCCGGCTGGCGCTGCGCCACGGGGGCCGCCGACGCCGTACCCGCCGAGAGCTACCACGGGCTGATCGGCGTCCCGCTCGACGGCACCTCGACCAGCCTCACCTGCACGTTCCATCCGCCCGGGCTGCGCCTGGGTGCCGCGGTCGGGGGAGTGTCGCTGCTGGCACTGGCCCTGCTCGGCGCGCTCACCGCCGTCCGCGGACGGCGGGCGAGGACACCTTCGACGACCACCCGACCACCCGACCGCGCCGACGCACGAGTGGCGCTCTGACGCCGCGCCACAGGGGGAGAACCATGCTCATCTCGATCGTCGCACCCTGCTACAACGAGGAAGACGTCATCGAGCGCTTCCACGACCACGTCCAGCGGGTCGCGGAGGAGCTCCTGCCACGCGGGCACGACATGGAGTTCGTGTACGTCGACGACGGCAGCCGCGACCGTACGCTGGCGGTCCTGATGCGCCTGGCGGCCCAGGACTCCCGCGTGCGGTACGTCTCCTTCAGCCGGAACTTCGGCAAGGAGGCGGCGCTGCTGGCCGGTCTGCACCACGCCTCGGGGGACTGCGTGGTCGTCATGGACTCGGATCTCCAGCATCCGCCCGAACTGATCACCCGCATGGTGGACCTGCGCGAACAGGGCTTCGACCAGGTCATCGCCAAGCGCACCAGGAGCGGCGACAAGGTGCTGCGCACCGTCACCGCCCGGCTGTACTACCGGTTCGTCAACCGGCTCGTCGACGTCGAGCTCGTGGACGGGGCCGGTGACTTCCGGCTGCTGTCCCGCCGGGTGGTGGACGCGGTCCTGTCGCTCAGCGAGTACAACCGCTTCTCCAAGGGCCTGTTCGCCTGGGTGGGCTTCGCCGCCACCACCTTCGAGTACGAGAACGCGGTGCGCGAGCACGGCCGCAGCTCGTGGAGCCTGCGGGGCCTGCTCAACTACGGGATCGACGGACTGCTGTCGTTCAACAACCGTCCGCTGCGGGCCGCGCTCTACCTCGGCATGGCGCTGCTGCTGTGCGCGGGCCTGTACACGGCGTGGATCGTGGGTGCCGCGCTGGTCAACGGCGTGCAGACGCCCGGCTATGTCACGGTCATCACCGCCGTCACGGCGCTCTCCGGGGTCCAGATGACCATGCTGGGGGTCATCGGGGAGTACACGGGCCGGATCTACTACGAGGCGAAGCGGCGCCCGCACTTCCTGGTGAAGGCGACCAACGTGCGACGAGTGGAGGACCTGATTCCGTGATGCCCGGCAAGAGACCGCGCCCCGTGCGCCGGCAGCTCGTCACCTTCGCCGTGATCGGTGTGATCAACACGGCCACGTACTACGGTTTTTACCTTCTGTTTCTCATCTTCTTGCCCTATCTGGCCGCTCATGTGTTTGCATTTTTACTGAGCATGACTGGTTCTTTCTTTCTGAATGCGCGCTTCACCTATCGGACCCGGCCGACCTGGCGGAAATTCCTGCTGTTCCCGCTGACGAATGCGGCCAATTTCCTGATCACCACGACGGGCGTGTACGTGATCGTCGACGTCCTGCACCAGGGGAGCCGTTTCGCCCCGCTCGCCGCGTCCCTGGCGGCGGTCCCGGTGACGTTCGTGGTCTCCCGCTGGGTCATGTCGCCCGCGCGGCCTGCCGCCCGGGAGTCCGGGAAGGATGCCGACCGGGATCCCGAGGGGCCTGCCGTCACGGATCCCGCGGCGGGTGCCGTCCGGGACACCGGCAGGGAGGCCGTCCAGGAGATTGCATAAACGTGCAGCGATACGTATAGTCATGCCATCCAGGAGGAGGGTGACATGGCGGTACGAGCAGCGGTGGCCGGAGCGAGCGGATATGCGGGCGGAGAGGTCCTGCGCCTCCTCCTCGCGCACCCCGGGATCGAGATCGGCGCCCTGACCGGCAACACCAACGCGGGCGAGCGGCTCGGCGCGCTCCAGCCGCACCTGCTGCCGCTGGCCGACCGGGTCCTGGCCCCGACCACGCCCGAGACGCTCGCCGGACACGACGTCGTCTTCCTCGCCCTGCCGCACGGACAGTCCGCCGCCGTCGCCGAACAGCTCGGCCCGGACGTCCTCGTGGTCGACATGGGCGCCGACTTCCGGCTCAAGGACGCGGCCGACTGGGAGCGGTTCTACGGCTCCGCACACGCCGGGACCTGGCCCTACGGCCTCCCCGAACTTCCGGGTGCCCGCGCCGCGCTGGAGGGGTCCAAGCGCATCGCGGTGCCCGGTTGCTACCCGACCGCCGTCACCCTCGCGCTGTTCCCCGCGTACGCCGCCGCACTGGCCGAGCCCGAGGCCGTGGTCGTCGCCGCCTCCGGCACCTCCGGCGCGGGCAAGGCGCCCAAGGCGCACCTGCTGGGCAGCGAGGTGATGGGCTCGATGGCGCCCTACGGCGTCGGCGGCGGCCACCGGCACACCCCCGAGATGATGCAGAACCTGGCCGCGGCGGCGGGCGAGCCGGTCACCGTCTCCTTCACCCCGACCCTCGCGCCGATGCCCCGCGGCATCCTCGCCACGTGCAGCGCCAAGGCCCGGCCCGGCGTCACCGCCGAGGCGGTGCGCGCCGCCTACACGAAGGCCTTCGCCGACGAGCCCTTCGTCCACCTGCTCCCCGAGGGCCGCTGGCCCGCCACGGCGTCCGTCTACGGTTCCAACGCCGTTCAGGTGCAGGTCGCGTACGACGAGGCAGCGGGCCGCATCATCGCGATCAGCGCCATCGACAACCTGACCAAGGGCACCGCGGGCGGTGCCCTCCAGAGCATGAACATCGCCCTGGGACTCGACGAGACCACCGGGCTTTCCACGATCGGAGTCGCACCGTGAGTGTCACGGCAGCCAAGGGATTCACGGCGGCGGGCATCGCCGCCGGGATCAAGGAGAACGGCAACCCCGACCTGGCCCTCGTGGTCAACGAGGGGCCCCGCCGCGCCGCCGCCGGTGTCTTCACCTCCAACCGCGTGAAGGCCGCGCCGGTGCTGTGGTCCGAGCAGGTCCTCAAGGGCGGCTCGGTCACCGCGGTCGTCCTCAACTCCGGCGGCGCCAACGCCTGCACCGGGCCGAAGGGCTTCCAGGACACCCACGCCACCGCCGAGAAGGTCGCGGACGTCCTCGGCCACAACGCCGCCGAGGTCGCCGTAGCCTCGACCGGACTCATCGGCGTCCTGCTGCCCATGGACAAGCTGCTGCCGGGGATCGAGACCGCGGCCGCCGCCCTCGGCGAGCACGGCGGCGAGAAGGCCGCCATCGCCATCAAGACCACCGACACCGTCCACAAGACTTCGGTGGCCACCCGGGACGGCTGGACCGTCGGCGGCATGGCGAAGGGCGCGGGCATGCTCGCCCCCGGCCTGGCCACCATGCTCGTCGTCCTGACCACCGACGCCGACCTCGACAGCGACGTACTGGACCGGGCCCTGCGCGCCGCGACCCGTACGACCTTCGACCGGGTCGACTCCGACGGCTGCATGTCCACCAACGACACCGTGCTGCTGCTCGCCTCCGGCGCCTCCGGCGTCACCCCCGAGTACGCGGAGTTCGCCGAGGCGGTACGGGCCGTCTGCGACGACCTCGGCCAGCAGCTCATCCGGGACGCCGAGGGCGCCAGCAAGGACATCAAGGTCGAGGTGGTCAACGCCGCGACCGAGGAGGACGCCGTCGAGGTGGGTCGCTCCATCGCCCGCAACAACCTCCTCAAGTGCGCCATCCACGGCGAGGACCCCAACTGGGGACGCGTGCTGTCCGCCATCGGCACCACCTCCGCCGCCTTCGAGCCCGACCGGCTGAACGTCGCCATCAACGGCGTGTGGGTGTGCAAGGACGGCGGCGTCGGCGAGGACCGCGCCAAGGTCGACATGCGCTACCGCGAGGTGCACATCGTCGCCGACCTCGCGGCCGGCTCCGAGACCGCCACCATCTGGACCAACGACCTCACCGCGGACTACGTCCACGAGAACAGCGCGTACAGCTCATGAGCACCACACGCAAGCACACCGCCCTGCCCAAGGCCGAGATCCTCATCGAGGCGCTGCCCTGGCTGACCCGGCACAACGGCAAGACCGTCGTCGTCAAGTTCGGCGGCAACGCCATGATCGACGAGCAGCTGAAGGCCGCGTTCGCGCAGGACATCGTGTTCCTGCACCACGCCGGCCTCAAGCCGGTCGTCGTGCACGGCGGCGGCCCGCAGATCAGCGCGGCCCTCGACCGGCACGGCATCGTCAGCGAGTTCAAGGCGGGCCTGCGGGTCACCACCGAGGACGCCATGGACGTCGTACGCATGGTGCTGGCCGGGCAGGTCCAGCGCGAGCTGGTCGGGCTGCTCAACCAGCACGGCCCGCTCGCCGTCGGCCTCACCGGCGAGGACGCGCACACCATCACCGCCACCAAGCACCGGCCCGAGATCGACGGCGAGTCGGTCGACATCGGGCGGGTGGGCGAGATCACCGCGATCGACACGGGCGCCATCGAGGCACTCCTCGCCGACGGCCGCATCCCGGTCGTCTCCTCGATCGCCCGGAGCCAGGACGACGGACATGTCTACAACGTCAATGCTGATACGGCGGCTGCGGCACTCGCTGCTGCACTGGGGGCCGAGACCCTCATGGTCCTCACCGACGTCGAGGGACTGTACGAGGACTGGCCCAACAGCGACGAGGTGATCAGCCGCCTCACCGCCGCCCAGCTGGAGAAGCTGCTGCCGGAGCTGTCGTCCGGCATGGTGCCGAAGATGGAGGGCTGCCTGCACGCCGTACGCAACGGCGTGAACACCGCCCGCGTCATCGACGGCCGGGTCCAGCACTCGATCCTGCTGGAGATCTTCACGGACGAAGGCATCGGCACGATGGTCGTGCCGGACGAGGAGGGGGAGAACGCATGACCGCCAACGAGGACCTCACGCAGCGGTGGCAGGGCGCGCTCATGAACAACTACGGCACCCCGCGGCTGCCCCTCGTACGCGGCGCGGGCACCCGGGTCTGGGACGCCGACGGCAAGGAGTACGTCGACTTCGTCGGCGGTATCGCGGTCAACGCGCTCGGCCACGCCCACCCCGCGGTCGTCGAGGCCGTCAGCAGGCAGATCGCCTCCCTCGGCCATGTCTCCAACCTCTTCGTCGCCGAACCGCCCGTCGCCCTGGCCGAGCGGCTGCTCCAGCACTTCGGCCGGGACGGCCGCGTCTTCTTCTGCAACTCCGGCGCCGAGGCCAACGAGGGCGCCTTCAAGATCGGCCGGCTGACCGGGCGCACCCACATGGTCGCCACCCGGGGCGGCTTCCACGGCCGCACGATGGGCGCGCTCGCCCTCACCGGCCAGCCCGGCAAGCAGGAGCCGTTCCTGCCGCTGCCCGGCGACGTCACCCACGTGCCCTACGGCGACGCACAGGCGCTGGCCGCCGCGGTGACCGAGGAGACCGCGCTGGTGATCATCGAGCCCATCCAGGGCGAGAACGGTGTCGTCGTCCCGCCTGCGGGCTATCTGAAGGCCGCCCGGGCGATCACCGCCGCCACCGGCGCGCTGCTCGTCCTCGACGAGGTGCAGACCGGCATCGGCCGCACCGGGCACTGGTTCGAGTACCAGGCCCACGAAGGTGTGCTGCCCGACGTCGTCACCCTCGCCAAGGGCCTCGGCGGCGGCCTGCCGCTCGGCGCGACCGTCGCCTTCGGACGCGCCGCCGAACTGCTGCACCCCGGCCAGCACGGCACGACCTTCGGCGGCAACCCCGTCGCCTGCGCGGCCGGACTCGCCGTCCTCGACACCATCGCCGCGGACGGTCTCCTCCAGAACGTCAAGAACCAGAGCGAGCGGCTGCGGGCCGGGATCGAGTCGCTCGGCCACCCGTTGATCGACCACGTCAGGGGCGCCGGACTCCTGCTGGGTATCGTGCTCACCGAGCCGCTCGCGCAGCAGGTGCAGCAGGCGGCCCAGGACGCCGGTCTCCTCGTGAACGCGCCCGCACCCGATGTCGTACGGCTGATGCCGGCGCTGAACCTCGGCGACGACGACGTGGACGCGCTGCTCAGGGCGATGCCCGGCATCCTGGATGTGGCCAAGGGGGACGGATGATCCGGGGAATGAGACGACGATGAGCCAGGCGCAGGACCACGACCAGACCGGGGGGCCGGCCGTACCGCAGACCCGCACCGCACGCCATCGCCGGATCGTGGACATCCTCAACCGGCAACCGGTGCGCTCCCAGAGCCAGTTGGCGAAGCTCCTCGCCGACGACGGGCTGACCGTCACGCAGGCGACGCTCTCCCGGGACCTGGACGAGCTGAACGCGGTGAAGATCCGCAACAACGACGGCGACCTGATCTACGCGGTTCCCAGCGAGGGCGGCTTCCGCACCCCGCGCGCCCCGCTGGGGGAGTCGGCTAAGGAGGAGCGCATGCGGCGCCTCTCCCAGGAGCTGCTGATCTCCGCGGAGGCCTCCGCCAACCTCGTGGTCCTGCGCACCCCGCCGGGGGCGGCGCAGTTCCTGGCCTCGGCGATCGACCAGGCGGAACTGCACGACATCCTGGGCACCATCGCCGGCGACGACACCTTGATGCTGATCAGCCGGAACCCGACCGGCGGGCAGGCGCTGGCCGACCATCTGCTGCGGCTGGCGCAGAACGGCCACTGATTCGGCCGGGCGGCCGGCCGGTCTCCGCCGAGCCGCGGCCGGCCGCCGACGGATCGTGGCGCCGGGAGGACCGGAGCAGAATGGAAGGGTGATCTTCCGCGACGGCCGGGCAATCTCCTGCCGGAGGCGGACCGTATACAAGGGTGTGCCGAGTTTCCGGTTCCCCGTGGGCCGTCTCCCGGACGAGGCTCTGCTCGCCGGGCTGGCCACCGGTGACCCGGAACTGGCCGTGACCTTCGTACGGAGGTTCCAGCGCACGGTCTTCGGTGTCGCGATCGCCGTCACCGGGGACCCCCAGCTGGCCGAGGACATCGCCCAGCAGACCTTCGAGCGTGCGTGGCGGCACGCGCAGATCTACGACTCCCGCCGGGGCTCGGTCACCACCTGGCTGACGACGATCGCGCACAACCTCGCCATCGACGCCGTCCGCGCCCGGCGCGCCGAACCGGTGGCGCCCGAGGACCTGGACGCGCTCCTCGACGCCGTGACCGAGACCCCCGAGCAGTGGGCGCTGGCCGACGAGGCCTCGTCCCGGCTGCGGGCCGCCGTGGCCCGGCTGCCCCGGGAACAGGGCCGTGCCCTGGTGATGGCCGGTGTCTACGGCATGACGGCCCGGCAGGTCGCCGACCGGGAGCAGATTCCGCTGGGCACCGCCAAGACCCGGATCAGGACCGCGATGGGCAAGCTGCGCGGCACCCTCGCGGCGCCGAATCGAGGGGACCATGTCCAATGACGTGACCTGCGAGAGGCTGCGGGAGATAGGCGCCGAGCTGGCCCTGGGCGTACTGCCCGGCCGGGAACGGGCGGAGGCCGTCGCGCATCTGGACCGGTGCGCCGCCTGCCGGGAGTACGTCGGGCACATGACCCTGGTCGGCGACGGCCTGATCGGCCTGCTGCCGGGACACGAGCCGCCGCCCGGCTTCGAGACCCGGGTGATGCGTGCGCTGGAGAAGGACGCGACGGCGCACGAGGGCGACCCGCACCCGCGGACCGTCGGCCCCGCCCGCGGTCCGGTCCGGGGCCGACTGCGGGCCGCCCGGCTGCGGACCGCGTCCGCCGTGGCCGCGTTCGCCGTCGCGTTCGGGGTCCTGGGGTGGGCGGTCGGCACCGCCGTCGAGAACGTCACGGCCTCCCCGCCCGCGTCCTCGTCCGTGACGGCCGGGTCGCGCCTGCTGACCGGCTCCCTGACCTCGGCCTCGGCCCCCGCCCGCCCGGCCGGCGACCTCTACGCCCACCCCGGCGAGCCCGGCTGGATCTACATGTCCGTCGATCTCGCCGACGCCGGCACCCCCTACTCCGGGCAGGTCCGCTGCACCCTGGAACGCTCGGACGGCAGCACGGTCCGGGTGGGCACCTTCGCCCTGCGGAACGGATACGGCGAATGGGGTACGGCCGCCCCCGTCGACGCCACGACACTGACCGGGGCCCGGCTGACCGCACCCGACGGCACGGTCCTTGCCACCGGCCACTTCACCGGCGGCCCGAAGACCTGACCTCCGGGACAGGGCAGGTGTCGTACGCGCAGTACCCGCAGTACCCGCAGTACGCGCCGTACGCGCCGCAGGCCCCTGGGCCACCCGCCTCCGCCGGGACCGCGCTGCCGCCGTCGGCCGGGGGCGGGACGGTCACGACAGCACCGCCCCCGGCGGCGCGGAACCGGTCAGGGCGTTGAGCCGGTGCAGCCGGGCGTACGGGCCGTCGCGGGCGAGCAGACCGGCATGGGTGCCGCTCTCCACGACCCGGCCGTGGTCGAGCACCACGATGCGGGTGGCGTCCCGGACGGTCAGCAGATTGTGGGAGATCACGACGGTCGTCCGTCCCGCCATGAGCCGACGCAACGGGTCCATGATCCGTAGGCCCGAGCTCATGTCGAGGCCCGTGGTCGGCTCGTCGAGGAGCAGCACCGGCGCGTCCCTGATCATCGCGCGGGCGACGGCGAGACGTTGGCACTGCCCGCCCGAGAGCGCGCGGCCGTGCCGGCCGACCGGGGTGTCGTAGCCCTGCGGCAGCGCCTCGACGAACTCGTGCGCGTCGGCGGCGCGGGCCGCCGCGACGATCTCCGCCTCGGTCGCCTCCGGCCGCCCGTAGGCGATGTTCTCCCGTACGGTGCCGTGCAGGACGAGCGTCTCCTGGAGGACCACCGCGACGCTGTCCCGCACGTCGGCCAGGCACAGCTCGCGCAGATCCGTCCCGTCGAGGCGGACGCTGCCCCGGTCGGGGTCGTAGAAGCGCAGCAGGAGCCCGGCGGCCGTCGACTTCCCGGCCCCGCTGGCCCCGACCAGCGCCAGCGTCTCGCCGGGCGCCACGTGGAACGACACCTCCGACAGCGCCCAGGACGACGTGCCGGGATAGCGGAAGGAGACGCCGTCGAACTCCACCTCGCCCCGCGCGCGGCCGAGCCGCCGGGCGGCCGCCGGCTCGACCACCTGCGGCCGCTGGTCGAGCAGTTCGATGATCCGTTCCGCCGAGGCGGACGCCGCGTAGAAGGCGGTGCCGAGCCGGGACAGACCGCGGACCGGGCCGTAGAGCTTGCCGATCAGCGCCAGGAAGACCAGCAGACCGCCCAGCGTGAGCTGCCCCTGGGACAGCTTCCAGGTGCCCAGTGCCAGGACCGCGAGGACGCCGCACACCTCGATGAGCTCGACGACGGGCGCGTAGACGGCGTGGATCCGCGCCGAGGCCATCGCGGCCCGGAGCCGGCCGGTGTTCTCCCGCTCGAACCGGCGCTGCTCCCGGTCCTGCCGGTTGTACGCCTGCACCAGGGCGACATTGCCCAGCGCCTCCTCGGCGACCGCGCCGATCGAGCCGCTGCGCAGCCTGCGCTCCCGGGACGCGTCCTTGACGAGCCCGGAGAAGTGCCGGGCCGCGGCCCAGAACAGCGGGACGAGGACGAGGGCGAGCAGGGTCAGCTCCCACTGGAGGGCGAGCAGCAGGCCGAGGAAGACGCCCAGGCGCACCACGTAGGAGAGGGCGTCCGTCACCCCCGACAGCAGGAAGGTCTCCACCGCGTCGACGTCGCCGGTCAGGCGCGACAGCACGTCCCCGAGCCGACGGCGTTCGAAGAAGCCGAGCGACAGTCCCTGGACGTGCCGGAACACATCGGAGCGCAGGGTCAGCAGGAAGTGTTCGCCGACCCAGGTGGACGTCATGTCGTCGGCGAACCCGAGCACGCCGGAGCCGACGACGAGTCCCAGGTACGTCGGCGCGATCCACCGCAGCGGTCCGATGTCACGGGGGACGAGCACGTCGTCCACCAGGATCTTGAAAAGCCAGAGCTCGGCGGCGTCGAGGCCGGGGCCGATCAGGGTGAAGAGCGCGACGGGAACGAACCAGCGCCGTCCGCCGCGGGTGTAGGGCCAGAACCGCCGGAACACCGCGAGCGGCGGCACCGGGGGCGCGGCCGCCACCACGTCGGAGGGCTCGGCCACCGACACGAGCCGTCGAAGTCGTGAGACATGCGCCATGACGGGGGTCCTGCTCGGGCCCGGCGAGAGTCCCGCGGGGGAGTCACCCGGCGGACCGGGGCCCTGGGGTCCCGGTCCGTCCGGTCCTCGTACGCGGCCCGCGGTCAGTAGCCGCCGTGGCCGTGACCGTGGCCATGACCGTGTTCGTGGTCGTGGTCGAAGCCGTGGCCGTGGTGGTGACCGTGGTCGTCGAAGTCGCCGTGGTCGTGGCCGTGTTCGTGCCTGAAGCCCTCGTCACCGTACGAGCCGTGGTCGCCGTCGTCACGGCGCACGGCGGGGATGAGATTGCGGAAGATGGACATGACGTTCCTCCTGGAACTCGCTGCACAGGAGATACGTTCCAGAACCGGCAGGAGATGGCGTTTCAGGGCAAAAGCCCGGAAACAGCCGTCGGGCGGGACCGGGAGCGGGAGCGGGACCTGGGCGGTGTTCAGCCCAGCCGGGCCCCGAGCCCCCCGGTGCACCGCACCTCGTCGCCGGCCGTGATCAGCAGCGCCTCCACCTCCGGCAGCTCCTCCAGCCAGGCCAACGCCTGCCGCGAGCCCATCGCGAAGGCGGCCGTGGCCCAGCAGTCGGCCCAGGTCAGCGAGGGGCCGACCACGGTCACGGCCACCAGGTCGGTCACCGCCGAACGCCCGGTGCGCGGATCCACGATGTGCGCGCCCCGCTCGGCCGTACCGGAGGTGGCCACCGCCAGCCGGTCCGTCCCGGCAGCCGAGATCACCGCCGCGAGGCCGCCCGGCCGAAGCGGGTCGGACACCCCCACGCGCCACGGCCGTTGCGGTCCCGGGGCGCCCGACAGCTGGACGTCACCGCCACCGTTCACACTCACCCCGGTCACCCCGGGGGTGGCCGCCAGCCGCTGGGCGGCCCGCTCGGCCGCCCAGCCCTTGACGATCCCGGTCGGGTCCAGACGCCCCTGGTACGTGGTGCTGAACCAGCCCTCGCTCAGCCGTTCCGCCCGCGCGCCCAGCTCCAGCACCTCGGCCACCTCGGGAGCGCACTCCTCGACGGACAGCTCGCCCCGGGCCAGCCGGGACAGCTCGCTGTTCTCGCGGTACGTGCTGAACACGTCGTCGGCCCGGTGCAGTTCGGCGACGGCCGCGTCCAGCGCGGCCCGCACGGCGCCGGGCTCCCCGCCCCGTACGTCGAACGAGAAGACGGTTCCCATGACCTCCTCCGCGTGTCGTACCGGGGCGGGATCCTGCGCGGAACCGGTCTCCGAATCGGCCACCGGCTCAGCCGCCGACCTGGTCGAGGGCGGACTGGAGGGACTGCTTGTAGCCGGTGCTGGTGTAGGTCGCCCCCGACACCGCGTCGATGTCGGCGCTGCCGGCCGCCACCGCCTCCTGGTTGAGCTTCGGCACGGCCAGGGCGGTCTTCTGGCTGCTGGTGCCGCCGCTGGGCGCCTGCACCGCCTCCGCCTTGGTGATCTTGCCGCCGCTGACCGTGATCCGGACCTGGACCGGGCCGTACTGGGTCTGCGCCACACTGCCGGAGACGGTACGGGCCTGCGCGGCCGGGGCCGAGGCCTTGCCGCCGCCGTTGCCGCTCCCGCCGCCGGTGCTGCTCCCCGTGGCGGAGCCGCCCGCGGCCTTCGCCTGGTCCAGCGCGGACTGGAGGGACTGCTTGTAGCCGGCGCTGGTGTACGTGGCGCCGGAGACGGCGTCGATGTCCGCGCTCTGCGCGGCGACCGCCTCCTGGTTGAGCTTCGGCACGGCCAGCTCGGTCTTCTGGGTGCTGGTGCCGCCGCTGGGCGCCTGTACCGCCTCCGCCTTGGTGACCTTGCCGCCGCTCATGGTCAGGCGCACCTGGACGGGACCGTACTGGGTCTGGGCCACGCGTCCGGTGACCGTGCCGGACCCGGCCGCCGCGGCGCCGCCCTGGGCCGACTCCTGTGCCCCGGCCGTCTGCTGCGGGATCGCGCCGGCGGCCTGCGCGGCGTTCGGGTCGGTCGTCGGCTTCAGCGACAGCAGCAGCACGATTCCGGACACGGTGGCGGCGGTCGCGAGCACGATACGCCGCAGGGGGTGGCTCTTCTTCATCGCTCCTGGCTCCCGTCGCTCACATCTCGAACGACTCGTGATGGATGCGCCGGGCGGGGACCCCCGCGCCGCGCAGTGCCTCGTACACCTGCTGGGCGAAGCCGGGCGGCCCGCACATGAAGACGTCGTGGCGCTCGATGTCCCCGATCTTGCGGCGCAGGGTCTCGGCGGAGATGTCGGGGCGCTCGCCCTCGGGGCTGTTGACCGCGTACATCAGCCGTGCGCCACGCTCGGCGGCGATCTTGGACAGCTCGTCCCACAGCGCCAGGTCCTGGGTGGTGTTGGCGCGGTAGAGCAGGGTGATGTCGCCGGCCGCGCCGGGCAGCGTCTCGAACAGCGCCCGCATCGGGGTGATACCGACCCCGCCCGCGACCAGCAGCACCTTGCCCTGGCTGCGCCGGGAGGCGGTCATCGCCCCGTACGGGCCCTCGGCCCACACCCGGGTGCCGGGCTGAAGCTTGCGCAGCGCGGCGCTGTGGTCGCCGATCGCCTTGACGGTGATCCGCAGCATGTCCGGGCGCGGGGCCGCCGACAGCGAGTACGGATGCGAGCTGAAGCGCATGCCCGGGGCCAGGAACCGCCAGCGGAAGAAGTGTCCCGCCTCCGCGCCCATCCGGTGCAGCTTCTTGCCGCCGATCAGCACCGACACGATGCCGGGCGTCTCCTCGATGACCGCCTCGACCCGCATCCGGTGCCGCAGGTTCAGCCGGATCGGGGTGAGGATGCGGTACCAGAGCACCAGCGCGGTGACCGAGCCGTACAGCACGTACCAGACGGTCTTGGCGACCGGCTCCACGGCGAAGTCGTTGCCGGTGGTGATCTGGTGCCAGAACGTCAGGAACACGGCCGCGTACGTCATCAGGTGGATGTGGTACCAGGTGTCGTACGGCATCAGCTTGCGGATGCCGCCGACCGACACCAGCCCGATGACGACCAGCAGGCCCGTGCCGATGGCGGCCTTGCCCATGTCCGGGAGCTGGTTGATGGAGTCGATCGTCTGCTGGACGATGTCACCCAGCGTCCTGCCGCCCTGGAGCGCGTAACCCCACATCGTGAGGAAGACGTGCGCGATGACCAGGGAGAGCGTGTAGCGGCCGCTCATCGCGTGCCAGCGGGCCACCCGGTCGGAGCCCACCCGCCGCTCCAGCGCGGGGACCCGGGCCATCTGAAGGACGACGAGCGCCATCAGGTATCCGGCCAGCAGACCGGTGATCCGGCCCGCGTTGAGGATCTTGCTGTTGTTGTCGGCGATCGACGGTGTGTTGTGCCACCACAGCCACAGCACCCCCATCGCGCCCGCCCATACGGCGAGCAGCAGGGGGACGGCAGGGGAGCGGCGCGGACGGATGCGGCGCATCGTCTGGCGTCGGGCGGCACGGCCGCCCGCGAGCGTGGTGGTCACGGTTCCTCCGTGGGGACTTGACCCTTGGCCCACACATACGCGCCGAGTCTCCCGAGTGTTCAGCTTTTCGCTGAGTCGAGTGCGGACTGGAGTGACTGGCGGTAGCCGTCGCTGGTGTACGTCGCTCCCGAGACGGTGTCGATGTCCGCGCTCTGTGCCGCCAGCGCCTCCCGTCGCAGCTGGGGGACGGCGTAACTGTTGATCTCCTGGTCCCGCGGGTTCTCCTGCGGGTAGGTGACCGCGGTGACCTCGGTCAGCCTGCCGTCCTCGAGGGTGATCCGCACCTGGACGGGACCCCAACGGGTCTGGACGGTCTCCCCGGTGACGGTCCGCGTGCCGGAGGAACCGGTCGACCCGGAGGAACCGGAGCCGGAGGAACCGGACGAACCGGAGGAACCGGAGGAGCCCGATCCGGCGGAGGCGGCGGGCGGGGCCACCGCCACGGCCGTGCTCGTGTGCGGCTTCAACGACAGCAGCAGGACCGTTCCGCAGACGGTGGCGGCTCCGGACAGCACGATCCGGCGCAGGGGACGGTTCTTCTTCAACGGGTGCACGACGGCCTCACAGTTCGAACGACTCGTGGTGGATACGACGGTCCGGCACACCGGCGGCGCGCAGCTCCCGGTACACGTCCTGGGCGAAGGAGTGCGGACCGCACAGGTACACGTCGTGCCCGGCCAGATCGGTGACGGCCGAGCGCAGCGCACCGGCGGAGAGGTCGGGGCGCTCCCCGCGGGGGCCGTTGAGCGCGTAGAGCACCTTCGCGTCCCGCCAGCGCGCCAGTGCCTCCAGCTCCTGGCCCAGCGCGAGGTCCTCGGCGGTGCGCGCCCGGTACAGCAGGGTCACCTCGCCCGGCAGCGTCTCGAACAGCGCCCGCAGCGGGGTGATCCCGACCCCGCCCGCGATCAGCAGCGACCGGGCGGCGGTGCGCCGGTCGGCGGTCATCGCCCCGTACGGTCCCTCCGCCCACACCCGGGTGCCCGGCCGCAGCAGGGACACCGCCGCGCTGTGCCCGCCGAGCGCCTTGACCGTGATGCGCATCAGGTCCGGGCGGGGCGGCGCGGACAGGGAGTACGGCGTCGACGTCCAGCCCATGCCCTCCCCGAGGAACCGCCACCGGAAGAACTGGCCCGCCCGGGCGCCCGTCTCGTCCAGCCGCCGGCCGCGCACCACGACCGAGTACACCCCCGGCGCCTCCCGCTGCACGGACTCGACCCGCATGCGGTGGCGCCGGTTGAACCGCACCGGTACCAGGATCCGGAACCAGAGGACCAGGGCCGCGACGCCGAGGTACAGCACGTACCAGGCGGCCGTGGCGACCGCGTTGCCGTTGAAGTCGTCGCCGAGCGCCAG
Organism: Streptomyces adustus; assembly: GCF_009377175.1. Lineage (GTDB taxonomy): Bacteria > Actinomycetota > Actinomycetes > Streptomycetales > Streptomycetaceae > Streptomyces > Streptomyces adustus. The sequence continues at coordinate 22,032 of NZ_VJZD01000048.1, read as the reverse complement.
CTGGTGGCCGAAGGCGAGGAACACCGCGGCGTAGGTGAGCAGGTGGACGTAGTACCAGAACTCGTAGCTGGTCCGGCGGCGCGCGGCGCGGGCCGAGGTGATGCCGACCGCGAACAGGATCACGGTGGCCGCGGTGGCCTTCAGCATGTCGGGGTAGTCCAGGACCACGGTCACCGTCTCGTGCAGGACCGACTGGCGGTCCTGAGCGGCGTACCCGGCGAGGATCAGCACGACGTGCGCGACCAGCAGGCAGACCGTGTACCGGCCCGCCATGGCGTGCCAGCGGGCCACCCGGTCCGAGCCGATCCGCCGCTCCAGCAGCGGTACGCGCGCCATCAGGCCCACCAGCACCGCGCACGTGTACCCGCACAGCAGCCCGGCGATCCGTCCGGCGCCGGTCAGCCAGCCCGCCGCGCCGATCACGGAGCCGGTGTCCGACCACCACAGCGCGAGCACGGCGAACGCCCCCGCCCACAGCAGCGCGAGCACCGGACCCGCGGGGGAGCGCCGGGCGGCCGGTGGCAGGGCGGTCGCCGCCCGATGCGCGTCCACGGTGGTCATATGTGCGTCCTTCCGTCCTGCTGTCCGTTCCGCCCGCCACTGTGCGGGCCGAACCTCTGAGATCGCTCTGAGCGGGCGCCTCGCACGGCGGACTCAGAGGAAACTCACAGTGGCCACGGGCGCGGGACGCCGTCCCGAGGGGTGATGCTGGTGAGAGCCATGAACACCACCCGCTCCGGCCACCCGGCCGTCACCCGCCCCGACGGCACACCGCTGCGCGTCCTCGTCGTCGACGACGACCCCGACCTCGCCGAGGTGCTGTCGGGCGCGCTGCGCTACGAGGGCTGGCGGGTTCGCACCGCGGGCGACGGCGCGTCCGCGCTCGCCGAGGCCCGCGAACTGATGCCCGACGCCGTCGTCCTCGACGTGATGCTCCCGGACACCGACGGCTTCGCCGTGCTGCGCTCCCTGCACGAGGTGACGCCCGACGTCTGTGTGCTCTTCCTCACAGCCCGGGACGCCGTCGAGGACCGCATCGCGGGCATCACCGCGGGCGGCGACGACTACGTCACCAAGCCCTTCAGCCTGGAGGAGGTCGTCGCCCGGGTCCGGGGCCTGCTGCGCCGCGCCGGGATCGCCCGTCGGCAGGAGGACGGTCCCCGGCTGACCGTCGGCGACCTGGTGATGGACGAGGAGGCCCGCGAGGTCACTCGCGCGGGCGAGCTGATCGAGCTGTCGCCGACCGAGTTCGAGCTGCTGCGCCTGCTGATGCGCAACCCGCGGCGCGTCCTCAGCAAGGCGCAGATCCTCGACCGCGTCTGGTCGTACGACTTCGGCGGCCGCGCCCATGTCGTCGAGCTGTACATCTCCTACCTGCGCAAGAAGGTGGACGCGGGCCGCGAGCCGATGATCCACACGGTGCGCGGGGCGGGTTACGTGCTCAAGCCGGTGGCCCGGTGAGCCGATGACACCGCGACTGCGCCCCGGATCCCGCCCGCGCCCGAGCCTGCGTCGACGCCTGCGCCCGCGTCCGCGCTCGGGCCCGGCCGCGCGCCCGCTGCTGTGCCGGCTGCCCAGGCCGCGCACGCTGCGAGCCCGGCTCACCCTCGGCCTGGTGGTGCTGCTGGCGATCAGCTGCGCCGCGGTCGGCGTGGCCGCCGTCGTCGGGTTGAACGGCTTCCTCACCAGCCGCCTCGACGAGCAGCTCGGCGGCGTCGGGACCCGGTTCCCGGCGAGCCTGGAGCACCCGGGCCGACTGCGCGACGACCACGACGGCGACGAGTACGGCGACACCCGTCGGCAGGCCACGGGCACCTTCGGCGCCCGCCTGGTCGGCGGCACGGTCACCAACGCGGCCGTCGTCCCGGCCGGTGAGGCCACCACCATCCTGGACGTGCCCCTGACCACCGAGGACCGCAAGGGGCTCGCCGCGGTCCCGGCCGACGGCAGGGGCCACACGGTCGCGCTCTCCGCCCTCGACGACTACCGGCTCATGGCGTCCCGGGGCCTCGACGGCGACGTACTGATCACCGGGCTGCCGCTGGAGCCGGTCCAGGCCACCGTCCACCGCCTGGAACTGGTCGCCGGGATCGTCTTCGCCCTCGCCCTGGCCGCCACCGGAGTCGTCGGCGCCGTCTGGGTGCGCTGGTCGCTGCGCCCGCTGAGCAGGGTCGCGGCCACCGCGACCCGGGTCGCCGAACTGTCGCTGGCCAGCGGCGAGGTCGCGCTGCCGCCGCGGGCCCCCGAGTCCGACCCGCGCGGCGAGGTGGGCCGGCTCGCCGCCGCCTTCAACCGTATGCTCGGCCATGTCGAGGACGCGCTGACCAAACGCCACGCCAGCGAGGAACGGCTGCGCAGCTTCGCGGCCGATGCCAGCCACGAACTGCGCACCCCGGTGGCCTCGGTACGCGGGCACGCCGAACTCGCCCTGCTGCACCCGGGGCGCGTGCCGGCCCAGATCACCCATGCCCTGGAACGCATCGCCGCCGAGTCGTCCCGGATGGGCGAGATGGTCGACGATCTGCTCCTGCTGGCCCGGCTGGACGCCGGACGCCCCCTGGAACGCCTGCCGGTCGACCTCACCCGCCTGGTCCTGGACGCGGTGACGGACGCCCGGGTGGCCGGCCCCGGCCACCGCTGGACCCTGGAGCTCCCGGAGGACCCGGTCACGGTGACCGGCGACGCCCACCGGCTGCACCAGGTGCTGGCCAACCTGCTGACCAACGCGCGGCTGCACACCCCCGCGGGCACCGAGGCCACGGTGACCCTGGAGGCCGACGACGAGGCGGCCGTCCTCGCGGTCCACGACAACGGCCCCGGCGTCCCCGACGACCTCCGGCCGGGCGTCTTCGAACGCTTCACCCGCGCCGACCGCCGCCGCACGGAGGCCTCCGGCGGCGGCGCCGGACTCGGCCTGTCGATCGTGGCCGCCGTGGTGGACGCGCACGCCGGGAGCGTGGACCTGGCCAGCAGCCCGGGGTCGACGACCTTCACGGTCCGGCTGCCCCGGCAGCGTCCGCCGGACGTCAGTACCGCGTGATCGCCGTCGCCCCGCCGCGCGTACCGATCGCGATGTGCGGGCGCAGCGCCGGGTCGGCCCAGCGCAGCAGCGCGCGCATCGCCTCCGCCGGGACCGACACGCACCCCGCGGTCGCCCCGGCCCCGTCGACGTGCAGGAAGATCCCGGCGCCGCGCCCGCGTACCGGCGCGGCGTAGTTGAAGCCGACGACGAGCGCGTACGCGTACTGCGTCGTGTACGTGATCAGATGCTCGGACTCGGCGGCCCGGCAGTCGGCCGGGCGGGGCTCGGTGAAGCGGTTGTAGGACCGGGAGTCGTTGTCCTGGCACCACCAGGAGTCCTGCCGGACCGGTCGGTAGGCGACCTTGGTCCCGGCCGGGGCCGGCTCGATCCCGAACCCGAACGGCAGGTCGTACAGCCCGGTCGGGGTCGTGTTCGTGCCCTGGGCGCGCGAGGCGCCCTCCACCAGTCCCCCGGCCCCGAACCGGGCCGGTGCGGAACCGGCCCGCACCCACCGGCCGTCGCGCAGGTCCCACCAGGTGAGCGTGCCCGACGTGGCGTCGGCCGCGGGGGCCTGAGCGGTGATCAGCTGGCGGCCGCCGCCGGTGTCGGCCAATCGGGCGGGCAGCGGCGGGTCCTCGGCGGGGGCGGCGGCGCCCAGCAGCAGGAAGGACAGGGAGACCAGCGAGGCGGCGACGGCACCAGGGCGCATGATCAGAAGCTAGACGGGGGCACCGGCGGCGGCAGCCGGGGTGGTCCGTCCGGGGCCCGACACGCCGTGGCCGCCCCGGTCGGTGTTCTCCCGGGGCGGCCACGGCGCATCCGTCACCTCACTTGTTGAGGGTGCAGGCGGCGAGGGCGTCGAGGCCCTGGGGCTTGGCGGCGGTGCGGCCGATGGAGATGGCGATGCGGTCGATGGTGGAGACGCGCTTGTCCTTGAGGGGGCCGAGGATGGCGTTCTGGACGAAGTTGGGTCCGCCCTGGCCGACGGTGTTGACGAGGCGGGTGTTGGCCTCGTTGATTTGGGTCTGGAGCAGGGCGAGGTTGCGGTCGACCTCGGCCTTGGCCGTGGCCGGGATCGCGGGCAGCTTCGAGGCGACGTCCGGGCAGGTGATGGTGCCGACGCCGCTCGCGCCCGCGCCGGAGTTGTTCGCCCCGGCCGTCGCGGCGGCGGTCGCGGTCGCCGCGGCGGTGGCACCGCTGTTCGCCCCGGTACCCGCCGCCGCACCGCCCGCGTTGAGGGTGCAGGCGGCGAGGGCGTCGAGGCCCTGGGGCTTGGCGGCGGTGCGGCCGATGGAGATGGCGATGCGGTCGATGGTGGAGACGCGCTTGTCCTTGAGGGGGCCGAGGATGGCGTTCTGGACGAAGTTGGGTCCGCCCTGGCCGACGGTGTTGACGAGGCGGGTGTTGGCCTCGTTGATCTGGGTCTGGAGCAGGGCGAGGTTGCGGTCGACCTCGGCCTTGGCCGTGGCCGGGATCGCGGGCAGCTTCGAGGCGACGTCCGGGCAGGTGATGGTGCCCGGAGCCGCCAGCGTCCGGGCGTTCGTCGCGCCGTTGCCGGACGACGGGCCGGCCAAGGCGGAACCGGCGATGACCGCGCCGGACAGCGCCACGGCCGCGGCGCCGCCGATGATCGCGACACGGCGCTTGTTGTACTTCGGAAGTGCCCTGGACATGCGATGGCCTCACTCGGTTCGGGGGTGTCTTCGTCTGGCAACGCGGCGCCTGCGTTCGGGCAGAGATACGTGAAAGCGTTTTCCCGCGTTCAACCGGTCGGGGAAAAGGTCGGGGAAAAGTCCGCCACGAATCCCCCGCCGCCCCCTGAGATTGACGAATCATGCAGAGGTCCGCATAATCATGCAGGCAAGGTGGCGCACGGGGAGCCGGTCGCACATCACCACTTACGAGGAGCAACGCGAGTGAGCAGCAACAGCGGTGACGTACGGCTCTGGGGCGGCCGTTTCGCCGACGGTCCCGCCGAGGCCCTGGCGAAGCTGTCCGCGTCCGTCCACTTCGACTGGCGGCTCGCGCCGTACGACATCGCGGGTTCGCGTGCCCACGCGCGCGTGCTGCACAAGGCCGGGCTCCTCTCGGACGACGAACTGACCCGGATGCTGGCGGGCCTGGACCGCCTGGAGGCGGACGTCGCGGACGGCTCCTTCGTCGGCACGGTCGCCGACGAGGACGTGCACACCGCCCTGGAGCGCGGTCTGCTGGAGCGACTCGGCCCCGACCTCGGCGGCAAGCTGCGCGCGGGCCGGTCCCGCAACGACCAGGTGGCCACCCTCTTCCGGATGTACCTGCGCGACCACGCCCGGATCGTCGGCGGTCTGATCGCCGACCTCCAGGACGCGCTGATCGGTCTGGCCGAGGCCCACCCGGACGTCGCGATGCCCGGCCGCACCCACCTCCAGCACGCCCAGCCGGTGCTCTTCGCCCACCATGTGCTCGCCCACGTCCAGTCGTTGTCGCGGGACGCCGAACGGCTGCGCCAGTGGGACGAGCGGACCGCCGTGTCGCCGTACGGCGCGGGCGCGCTCGCCGGCAGCAGCCTCGGCCTGGACCCGGAGGCGGTCGCCGCGGACCTCGGCTTCGAGCGCGGCAGCGTCGGCAACTCCATCGACGGCACGGCCTCGCGCGACTTCGCCGCCGAGTTCGCCTTCATCACCGCGATGATCGGGGTCAACCTCTCCCGGATCGCCGAGGAGATCATCATCTGGAACACGAAGGAGTTCTCCTTCGTGACCCTGCACGACGCGTTCTCCACCGGTTCGTCGATCATGCCGCAGAAGAAGAACCCCGACATCGCCGAGCTGGCGCGCGGCAAGTCGGGCCGTCTGATCGGCAACCTGACCGGCCTCATGGCCACGCTCAAGGCCCTCCCGCTCGCGTACAACCGCGACCTCCAGGAGGACAAGGAGCCGGTCTTCGACTCCTGCGACCAGTTGGAGGTCCTGCTGCCGGCCTTCACCGGCATGATCGCCACCCTCACCGTCCACCGCGAGCGGATGGAGGAGCTGGCCCCGGCCGGCTTCTCCCTCGCGACCGACATCGCCGAGTGGCTGGTCAAGCAGGGTGTGCCGTTCCGGGTGGCGCACGAGGTGGCCGGCGAGTGCGTGAAGGTCGCCGAGGCCGAGGGCAAGGAGCTCGACGGTCTGACGGACGAGCAGTTCGCGAAGATCTCCGTCCACCTCACCCCCGAGGTGCGGTCGGTCCTCAACGTCCCCGGTGCCCTGGCCTCCCGCAACGGCCGCGGCGGTACGGCGCCGGAGGCGGTCGCCGTCCAGCTCGCCGAGGTGCAGGCGGACGTGGCGGCCCAGCACGCCTGGGCGGACGCCGGGAAGCGGTAACGGTCCGACGCGTGGACCCCTGTCCCCGTGGCCTCGGCCAGGGGCGGGGGTTCACGTGTCGACACCGCGCCGGTGGACCCGCCCGGCTTGCTCACGTTTCACCGTCACGAAGGCGGTTAGGTTTGGTTCCAGCCGTAAGGAGCCGACCGAACCGGAGCCAGCGATGCCGTTCGCCCGCCTCGCCACCGCCACGACGCCCACCTGCCACCTCGGCCTCGGCCTCGCCGCCGTCGGCCGACCCGGCTACCTCAACCTCGGCCGGGACCAGGACCTGCCGTCCGTGCGCAGTGTCGACGCCCTGCGCGAGCGCACCCACGAACTGCTGGACGCCGCCTACGCCCAGGGCGTGCGCTACTTCGACGCCGCCCGCTCCTACGGCCGCGCGGAGGAGTTCCTCGCCGAGTGGCTGACCGCGCACCCCGAGGCCGACGACGTCGTCGTCGGCAGCAAGTGGGGCTACACGTACACCGCCGACTGGTCCGTCGAGGCCGAGCGGCACGAGGTCAAGGACCACAGTCTCGCGACGTACGAGCGGCAGCGCGCCGAGACCGACGCGCTGCTCGGCGACCGGTTCGATCTCTACCAGATCCACTCGGTGACCCCGGACAGCCCGGCCCTCACCGACAAGGAACTGCACGCGAAGCTCGCGGAGTCGGCCGCCCGCGGTGTCACCGTCGGCTTCTCCACCAGCGGCCCGGACCAGGCCGAGGCCATCCGTGCCGCGCTGGCCGTGACGGTCGAGGGCGAACCCCTCTTCCGTACCGTCCAGGCGACGTACAACGCCCTGGAGACCTCGGCCGCCCCGGCCCTCGCCGAGGCGCACGACGCCGGACTCACGGTGATCGTCAAGGAGGGCATGGCCAACGGACGGCTCGCGGAGCCGTATGCGCCGCGGGTGTTGAAGGAGGTCGCGGCCGAGGTCTCCCTCGGCTGCGACGCGGTCGCGCTCGCCCTGGTGCTGCGCAGGCCCTGGGCCGGGGTCGTCCTGTCCGGTGCCGCGACCGTCGGCCAGCTCTCCTCCAACCTGCACGCGGCCGTCGTGGACCTCGACGAGGACCGCCTGGCCCGGCTGGCCACGCTGGTGGAGGAGCCGCACGCGTACTGGGAGCGGCGCGGGCAGCTGCGCTGGCACTGAGTGACCCGGACCGTTGCGGTCCAGGACCGCAACGCGTGAGTCACGCATGCCTTTGATGAGACAAAGATGTCTCACATGGTCTACTCTTGTCTCATGGCTGTCGATCGTGACCACGTGCTGCGCAGCGCAGCCGCTCTGCTGACCCGCAGAGCCACCGCGACCATGGACGAGGTCGCCAGGGCCGCCGGGATCAGCCGGGCCACGCTGCACCGCCAGTTCGCCGGGCGCGACGCGCTCGTACGGGCGCTGGAGTCGCTCGGCATCGCCGAGTGCGAGGCGGCGCTGGACGCGGCCCGCCTGGACGAGGGGCCGGCGCGTGACGCCGTGCACCGGCTGGTGCGCGAGATCGAACCCGCCGCAGGTCTGCTCGCCTTCCTCTACACCGAGAACCAGCTGTTCGAGGGCGACGGCCAGAACACCGGCTGGACCCGGATCGACGACCGCATCGCGGCCCTGTTCCGGCGCGGCCAGGAGAGCGGCGAGTTCCGCATCGACCTCACCCCGGCCTGGCTGACCGAGGCGCTCTACGGGCTGCTGGCCTCCGCCGCCTGGGCGGTCTCGGAAGGCAGGGTCGCGGCCAAGGACTTCACCCGCATGACCGTCGAGCTGCTCCTCGGCGGCGCCCTGCGACGCGACGAACCGCGACGCGACGAACCACGACATGACGAACCACGGAGAGAGGAATCATGAGCAGCACCCTGCGGCAGGTCGCGACGACGGAGGCGGCGCGCCGCCCGGGCCGCTGGCTCGCACTGTCCGTCCTCGTGCTCGCCGTACTGCTGGTGGCCGTCGACGCGACCGTCCTCGGCCTCGCGACCCCCTACATCAGCGAGGACCTGGAGCCCACCGGCACCCAGCTGCTGTGGATCGGCGACGTCTACTCCTTCGTCATCGCCGGTCTGCTCGTCTCCATGGGCAGCCTCGGCGACCGCATCGGCCGCAAGCGGATCCTGCTCTGCGGAGCCACCGCGTTCGGCGCGATCTCCGTCCTCAACGCCTACGCGACCACGCCCGAGACGATGATCCTGGCCCGGGCCCTGCTCGGGGTCGCCGGTGCCACCCTGATGCCGGCCACGCTCGCCCTGATCCGCAACCTCTTCCACGACCCGCGCGAACGCAGCCTCGCCATCGGCATCTGGGGCGCCGTCGCCTCGGCGGGCACGGCCGTCGGCCCGATCGTCGGCGGCTTCCTGCTCGAACACTTCTGGTGGGGCTCGGTCTTCCTGATCAACCTGCCCGTGATGGCCGTCCTCGTCCTCGTCGGCAGCAGACTGCTGCCGGAGTCCCGCAACCCCAGCCCCGGCCCCTGGGACCTGGTCAGCGTGGTGCTGTCGCTGGTCGGCATGATCGGTGTCGTCTACGCGGTGAAGGAGGCCGCCACCCACGGACTCACCTGGGAGACGGCGGCCGCGGGCGTGCTGGGCGCGGCCGCCCTGTACTGGTTCGTCCGGCGTCAGCTCACCCTGCCGACCCCGCTGCTGGACATGCGGCTGTTCCGCAGCCGCGGGTTCAGCGGCGCCGTCCTCGCCGACCTGCTGACCGTGCTGGGCCTGTCCGGCCTGGTGTTCTTCCTCTCCCAGTACCTGCAACTCGTGCAGGGCCGGGGCCCGTTCGAGGCGGGCCTGGCCGAGCTGCCCGCCGCGGTCGGTGCGGTGGCGGCCGGACTGGTGGCGGGCCACGCGGCCCGGCGGTTCTCGGTACGGGCCGTGGTCTCCAGCGGCCTCGCCGCCGTGGGCCTCGCCCTCGCCGCGCTCACCGTGCTGGACCGGTCGACGGACTACCTCTTCCTCGGCACCGCCCTGCTGGTCGTCGGGGTCGGCGCCGGGTTCTCCTTCACCGTCACCGCCGACGTGATCCTCTCCAGCGTGCCCAAGGAGCAGGCGGGTGCCGCGTCGGCGGTCTCCGAGACGGCGTACGAACTGGGCGCGGCCCTCGGCATCGCCGTGCTCGGCTCCATCATGACCGGCGTCTACCGCGGCTTCAGCGCCCCGGCGGGCACCCCGGCCGCCGCGCACGAGTCGCTCGGCGGCGCGGTCGAGGCGGCGGGACACCTGCCCCCGGACACCGCACGGCAACTGCTGGCCTCGGCCCGCGAGGCGTTCGTGGACGGCCTCGGCCTGGCGGCGGGGGCGGGCGCCGTGGTCCTGCTCGCGACGGCGGTCGCGGCCTGGTTCCTGCTGCGCGACCAGCGGCTGTAGCGCCGACCGGGCCGGCCGGCGCCATCACGGCGCACCCGCGCCCGCACACCAACCGCGGCCGTCCGCCGAGGGCTCACACGAACCGCGGCCGTCCGCCGAAGGCTTGCGCCGACGGTGGACGGCCGCGGGAGGCTCGGAGCTCCGACCGCCGGAGGCCTACGCGGCCTTCGCCTTGGTTGCGTACATGTCCACGTACTCCTGACCGGACAGGCGCATGACCTCGGTCATCACCGAGTCGGTGACGGCCCGCAGTACATAGCGGTCCCGGTCCATGCCCTCGTACCGGGAGAACTCCATCGCCTCACCGAAGCGGACCGTGACCTTGCTCGGCCGCGGCATCCCGGAGCCGCCCGGCTGGATCTTGTCCGTGCCGATCATGGCGAACGGGACCACGGGCGCCCCGGTCATCAGCGTCAGCCGCGCGATACCGGTACGGCCGCGGTACAGCCGGCCGTCGGGGGAGCGGGTGCCCTCGGGGTAGATGCCGAAGACCCGGCCCTCCTCCAGGATCCGGCGGCCCGTCATCAGCGCCGCGACCCCGCCCTTGCCGCCGTCCCGGTCGACCGGGATCATGCCGACGCCGGTGAAGAACCACGCCATCAGCCGTCCCTTGACGCCCTTGCCGGTGACGTACTCGTCCTTGCCGATGAAGCAGACCTGACGGTCGCAGACGAGCGGCAGGATCATCGAGTCGATGAACGTGACGTGGTTGCCGGCGAGGATGACCGGGCCGTCGCCCGGAATATGCTCCACGCCCTCCACCTGGGGGCGGAACATCAGGCGCATGACCGGTCCGAGCACTGCCTTGATGAGCGTGAAGCGGGACAACGGACCCTCCGGAGTCGAAAGACGGCCGAGCGAAGTGCGACGAGTCTGTGTGCGATGTGTCTGTGCAGGTGAGGACGATACTCGCGGGTCCCCGGGTGGCGCACATCGGGTTCACCGGAGTCTTACGCATTGTTGACGCATGTTTACCTGCGGTGCAGCTTCGGGACCTGCGCGCAACGCGGATGTCACGACATGGGACCGAGTGACGGACGACACACGCCGCCCGCCGGCCGACTGCTCCGAGCGGGTGCCGTCCGGGTACCCCGGCCGCCCGCGGCCATGCCGACGAACCGTCACCACCCGCCGTCGAGGCGCCATCCGGAGTCATCCGTGCGTTCCCTCCGAGGCCTCTCTTCCGCCATGTCCACGCCCCTACCATCGGCCCGCACGTACGAGCCGACGGCAGGAGGGTGCTCATGAGCACGCACGGGTCACAGCAGTCGCGGGGGTCGAACGAGGAACCGGCAGGCACCGGACGCCGGGCGCTGCTCGGCGCCGCGGTCCTCGGCGCGAGCGGGGCGGTCCTCGGCCTCGCCGGGTCGGCGAGAGCCGACGCCCGGCACACGGGAGGAGCCGACGCCCGGCACTCGGGAGGCCTGAAGAGCCTGCCGAAGCCCACGGTCATCGGCCACCGGGGGGCCAGCGGCTACCGGCCCGAGCACACCTTCGGCTCGTACCAGCTGGCCCTCGACCTCGGCGCCGACGTCGTCGAGGCCGGTGACCTGGTGGTCACCCGGGACGGCCACCTCGTCTGCCGCCACGAGCCGGAGATCGGCGGCACCACGGACGTCGCCGACCACCCGGAGTTCGCCGCCCGCAGGACCACCAAGGTCCTCGACGGCGTCTCCACCACCGGCTGGTTCACCGAGGACTTCACGCTCGCCGAGCTGAAGACCCTGCGCGCGATCGAGCGGATCCCGGCCAACCGCCCGCACAACACCCTCTACGACGGCCGCTGGGAGATCCCCACGTTCGAGGAGGTGCTGCGCTGGCAGGACGAGCAGACCCGCAAGCGGGGCAAGCAGGTCTGGATCTACCCGGAGACCAAGCACCCCACCTACTTCCGCAAGCTGGGCCTGGGCCTGGAGGAGCGGGTCGCCAAGCTGCTGCGCAAGCACGGCAAGGACAAGTGGAACTCGCCGGTCATCCTCCAGTCCTTCGAGCCGACCAGCATCCAGCGACTGAACACGCTCGTGGACAACCCCCTCGTCGTGCTGCTCTCCTCGGCCGCGAGCCGCCCCTGGGACTTCGTCGAGACGGGCGACCCGCGCACGGTCGCCGACCTCGTCACGCCCGCGGGCCTCAGGGAGATCGCCGGCTACGCCCAGGGCATCGGCCCCACCCTCGACCTGGTCGTCCCGAAGGACGCGAGCGGCAACCTCACCACCCCGACCACCCTGGTCAAGGACGCCCACGCGGTGGGCCTGGTGCTGCACCCCTACACCATGCGCAACGAGAACCCCTTCCTGCCCACGAGCTTCCGCAAGGGCACCGACGCCGACGCCTACGGGGACGCCTTCGGCGCCTTCAAGGCGTACTTCGCGACCGGTATCGACGGCGTCTTCACCGACAACGCCGACACCGCGGTGCTGGCCCGCGCGGACTTCGTCAACGGCTGATTCCCCTTTGGAGTGACACACGGCCGCCCGGCGAACCCGCGTCCGGGCGGCCGCGTCGTGCCGTACATGACGCACGAGATGCTCACCGCCCTGCGCCCGTTGCTCGCCGCCGAGGCCCTGGCCGAGGCGCAGGGCTCGGGGAGCGAGGCCGGGGACCTGGAACAGGAGGTCTGGCTGCGCCTCCTGGAACGCCTCGCGGCCGGCGCACCGCCGCACGACCCGCCCGCCTGGCTGCGCAGGACCGTCCGCGCCGAGGCGCGCCGCTCGCGCCGCCGGACCCGCCGTGAACGGCCGTACGACACCGAGCCCGTCGCCGATCCCGGCCGCGGCCCCGAACAGCTCGCCCTCGGCGCCGCCCGCCGCCGCGCCCTGCGCGACGCGGTACGCCGACTGCCCGGCCGCTGCCCCCGCCTGCTGGAGGCACTGCTCTCGCCGCAGGACCCGACCTACCGGGAGATCGCGGGGGAGTTGGGTATCTCACAGGGGAGTCTGGGGCCGGAACGTGCCAAATGTCTTGGTTGTCTTCGGCGTTTGCTTGCGCCGGAGGTTGCGGCTCGCGGAGTGCGGGGATAGGAGTGAGGAACAACCGGTGATCAGGTGAGCGGGAGGCGTGCGCACATGGGCATGAGCGTGACCATCTCGGTGGCGACCGAGCAGGACGTGGAGCAGATCTTCAGGTTGCAGTACCTGTGCTTCCAGAGCGAGGCGGCGCTGTACGGCAACTACCGCATCGACCCGCTCGTCCAGACCCTCGACTCGGTCCGCGCCGAGGTCGCCTCCGACTGCGTCTACGTGGCACGGCTGGGCGACGAGGTCGTCGGTTCGGTGCGCGGCCGGATCGCCGAGGACGGCGCGGCCGCCATCGGCAAGCTCTGTGTCCACCCCCGCCTCCAGGGCCACGGCATCGGCGCCCGGCTGCTGCGCGCGGCCGAGTCGGCCCTCGCCGAGGAGCGCGGCGCCAAGACGTTCCGCCTGTTCACCGGCCACCGCAGCGAGAGCAATCTGCGCCTGTACCGCCGGGTCGGCTACGAGACGGTGGGCACGTCCAAGGGCGGCGACGACGGCGTACCGATGATCATCCTGGAGAAGCCGGCCGGGACGTACGCGACGACGGCCTAGCCGCTCGGCCGCGATCCTCGTCCGGCGCTCGCCGGGTCCGGTGCGGCGCACCGGACCCCGGACGGGCGCTCAGTTCCGCTGCTGCGCCTTGCGGAGCCAGTACAGGGCCGACAGCGGCAGCAGCACGGGGATGAAGACGTACCCCATGCCGTACTTCGACCACACCGTCGCGTCCGGGAACGCGGAGGGGTCGACCAGGGTCCAGGTCCCGACGATCAGGACACCCGCGAGCTCGGCGGCGCAGCAGGCCAGCGCGGCCCTGCGGGCCTTCTCCCCGCCGCGCACCAGCGAGTACGTGATGAATCCGTACACCACGCCCGCCACCGCCGACAGCGAGTACGCCAGCGGCGCCCGGTCGAACTCGGTGGCGATCTGGTAGACGGACCGCGACACCGCGCCGACGACCATCACGCCGTACAGCCAGACCAGCAGAATGCCCGGCCCGCCGATGAGCCGCGCGGGCTTGTCGTTCACCGCGGTCATCTCAGCCTCCCCAGATGTCATAGAGCCGCACCTCCAGGACGGCGAGGACGACACCGCCGGCCGCGACCGTCACCGAACCCCACCGGGTGCGCTCGGCCAGCGACATGAACCCCGCGGCCGGGATGCAGGCGAACGCGCCCAGCAGATACGCCACGAAGATCGTCGTACCCTGCTCGGCCTTCTCGCCCCGAGCCAGCTGCACGATGCCCACCACCAGCTGGACCAGCGCCAGCAGCGAGACCACGGCCATCCCGATGAAGTGCCAGTCCTTGGTCGGCTGGTCACGGTAGGCCGCCCAGCCGCACCAGGCGGCGAGCAGCAGCGCGGCGACACCGGTCGCCAGCGTCAGGGCATCAAGCATGCGGAGACCCTATTACGGCGCAAATGGACCGCCGCGCGCGGGCCCGGCCGTGACCTGGTCCGCCCGGGTCCTGTCGGGTTCGGCCGGGTCGGGCGGGTTTCGGGGGCATCGTAGGGTCTGGGGCATGACGATCCACGCCAAAGCCCTCCTGTTCGACAACGACGGCACCCTCGTCTCCACCCTCGCCTCCGTACGGCGCTGCTGGACCAGGTGGGTCGAGGAGTACGGGATCGACGCCGAGGCCTTCGCGTCGATCGCCCTGCACGGGCGGACCGCCGTGGAGATAGCCGCCGACCTGCTGCCCGCCGCCGTCGTGCCGGAGGCCGTCGCGCGGATCGAACTCCTGGAGGTCGAGGACGTACCGAACGGGGGCGTGGAACTGCTGCCCGGCACCCGTGACTTCCTCGACTCGCTGCCCGCCGACCGGTGGGCCGTCGTGACCTCCGCCACGCTGCGCCTGGCCGAGGCCCGGCTCGACGCCGTCGGCATCCGACCCAAGACGCTCGTCGCCGCGGACGACGTCACGCGCGGCAAGCCCGACCCCGAGCCGTATCTGCTCGCGGCCCGCCGCCTGGGCGTCGACCCGGCCGACTGCGTCGTCTTCGAGGACGCCCCCGCGGGGCTGGCCTCCGGCCGCGCCGCCGGGATGACCACCGTGGCCTTGGCCACAACCCACCAGGCCCACGAACTCGACGCGGACCTCGTCGTGAAGGACCTCTCGGCCTTGTCGGCACTGGTCACCGAGGGCGGCGTGGAGATCTCCGTCCGCCGCTGACGCGAGCCCGTCGCTGGACAGAGGTGTCCGCATGTCGGACACCTCTGTCCTGTCAGGACCGTATGTCTGGTTAACTGACCGCATGACCACGACGAGCAGCCGCATCCTTGCGACCGAGGCGACCATGACGCCCGGTGCTCGTTGTATGTGTCGAATGTGCGCCTTCTAGAGGGCCCCCGCACCACCTGAGCCTCGCGCCCCGAAGCGAGACGCCGTGGCGTATCCGCGCGACTTCTGTCGCCGGTGACCGACGCCGCCCCCGCGCACATGTTCTCCCCGGTTCCACCGCTGCCACCGCGAGAACCTGCCGCGTCCCTGAACGAACGCACCCGTGCCCCGGGCATTTCCATGCCCGCGCACTCGACAGTGACGGAAACCCCAGTGATCACCACCTCGGGCCTGACCAAGGTCTACCGCTCCCGCGGCCGTGAGGTCACCGCCCTCGACGGCGTCGATCTGCACGTCCGCGAAGGCGAGGTGTACGGCGTCATCGGCCAGTCCGGCGCCGGCAAGTCCTCGCTCATCCGCTGCGTCAACCTGCTGGAACGCCCCACCGCCGGCACGGTCACCGTCGCCGGGCAGGACCTCACGGCCCTCGCCGGACGCGGACCGCGCGCGAGCAAGGAACTGCGCCGGGCGCGCAGCCGGATCGGCATGGTCTTCCAGCACTTCAACCTGCTGTCCTCGCGGACCGTCCAGGACAACGTCGAGCTGCCGCTCGAAATCCTCGGGAAGTCCGGGAAGGAACGTTCCCGCAAGGCGCTGGAGCTGCTCGACCTCGTCGGTCTCGCCGACAAGGCGGGGGCCTACCCGGCGCAGCTCTCCGGCGGCCAGAAGCAGCGCGTCGGCATCGCCCGCGCCCTGGCCGGCGACCCGAAGGTGCTGCTCTCCGACGAGGCCACCAGCGCCCTCGACCCGGAGACCACCCGCTCGATCCTCCAGCTGCTGCGCGACCTCAACCGGCAGCTGGGGCTCACGGTCCTGCTCATCACCCACGAGATGGACGTCGTGAAGTCGGTCTGCGACTCGGCCGCCCTCATGGAGAACGGCCGGATCGTCGAGTCGGGCACGGTCACCGACCTGCTCGCCACGCCGGGCTCCGAACTGGCCACGGCCCTCTTCCCGGTCACGGGCGAGGCCGCCGGCGCCGACCGCACGGTCGTCGACGTCACCTTCCACGGCGAGAGCGCCACCCAGCCGGTCATCTCCCAGCTCGCGCGCACCTACAACGTCGACGTGTCCATCCTCGGTGCCGCGATCGACACCGTCGGCGGCCTCCAGGTCGGCCGGATGCGCATCGAACTGCCCGGCCGCTTCGAGGACAACGTCGTGCCCATCGGCTTCCTGCGCGAACAGGGCCTCCAGATCGACGTGGTCGACAACCGGGCCCAGGCGCCCGCGCTGCTGAAGGAAGATGCCAAGTGACCTGGTCCGAGATGCAGCCCCTGCTGTCCCAGGAGTGTTGGAACACGCTCTACATGGTCGGCTGGTCCACCCTCATCGCGATCGTCGGCGGCCTGCCGCTCGGGCTCCTGCTGGTGCTGACGGACCGCGAGGGCCTGCTCCAGAACGTCGTCGCGAACAAGGTCATCGGGCAGGTCGTGAACGTCGTCCGCTCGATGCCGTTCATCATCCTGATGGTCGCGCTGATGAGCTTCACCCGCTGGATCACCGGCACCACCCTCGGGCGCGAGGCCGCCATCGTGCCGCTCGCCATCGGCGCCATCCCGTTCTTCGCCCGCCTGGTCGAGACGGCCGTCCGCGAGGTGGACGGCGGGCTCGTCGAGGCCGTGCAGTCGATGGGCGGCAACACCTGGACGATCGTGCGCAAGGTGCTCGTACCCGAGTCGCTGCCCTCGCTGATCTCCTCGGCGACCACCACGGTCGTGGCCCTCATCGGCTACTCCGCGATGGCCGGCACCGTCGGCGCCGGCGGACTGGGCGACCTCGCCATCCGCTACGGCTACCTGCGCTTCGAGTCCGAGATGATGTGGATCATCGTCGCCATCCTCGCGGTGGTCATCTCGGCCATCCAGTTCGCCGGCGACTACGCGGCCCGCTCGCTGCACAGCCGCGGCGGCCGCTCCGGCCCCGCCCCGAGGCTGCGGCTGCTCAAGCCCGCCGCCGCGCCGGGCGAGACGGGCTGACCCGACCGGAACCCGTCCCAGGTCCCCATCGACTTCCCCCAGATCTCCCCGCAGCACCCACCGCGGGGTTGCTCCACCCTTAAGGAAAGGCACTTTTCGTGCGTAACGCCACCAAGATCACCTCCGCCGTCCTCGCCACCGGAGCCCTCACCCTCGGGCTCAGCGCCTGCGGCTCCGGCAAGGACTCCGGCGCCTCCGACTACAGCGGGCCGCTGGTCGTCGCCGCGACCCCCACCCCGCACGCCGAGATCCTCGACTACATCAAGGACAACCTGGCGAAGAAGGCCGGCCTCGACCTCCAGGTCAAGGAGGTCACCGACTACGTCACGCCGAACACGGCGACCGAGGACGGCTCGGTGGACGCCAACTACTTCCAGAGCAAGCCCTACCTCGCCGACTTCAACGCCAAGCGCGGCACCCACCTCGTGTCCGTCGCCGACGTCCACCTGGAGCCGCTCGGCCTCTACTCCCACAAGGTGAAGAGCGTCGACGCCCTCAAGAACGGCGCGACCGTCGCCGTCCCGAACGACGCCGACAACGAGTCCCGCGCCCTCAAGCTCCTCGCCGCCAACGGGCTGATCACCTTCAAGGACGGCGGCAAGGGCCAGGAGACCCCGCAGAGCATCGACAAGAACCCCAAGGGCCTGACGTTCAAGGAGGTCGAGGCCGCCCAGACGGCGCGCTCCCTGGACGACGTCGACGCCGCGGTCGTCAACGGCAACTACGCGCTCTCGGCCGGTCTCAAGCCCGCCAAGGAAGCCCTCGTCCTGGAGTCCGCGAAGGGCAACCAGTACGTCAACGTCCTCGCCGTCAAGAAGGGCGACGAGAAGGACCCGCGCGTCCAGAAGCTCGCCAAGCTCCTGAACTCCGCCGAGGTCAAGAAGTTCATCGAGGACAAGTACAACGGCTCGGTCATCGCCTCCTTCTAGGTTCTGACGGCCCGCCGATCAGCCCGCCGCGCGAGCGGCTCGCCGCACCACCGGACCGGCTCCCGCAAGGGAGTCGACCCGGTGGTGCGGTTCACTGCTTTCATGCTGCATGCTGGGCAGTTCAGCAGCACCTGACGACTCGAAGGTTATGGAGCGGCGCATGACGAGCACCTTCCCCAACATCTCCATCAGCACGGAGCGGTTGGTGCTGCGTCCCCTCGACGAGGACGACATCGCCGCCATGGCCGAGATGATGAACGACGAACAGGTCGCGGCCTGGACGAGCGTGCCCCAGCCGTTCACCCAGGACGACGCCCGCAGGTGGATCACCGGTCACGCCCCCGCCGAACGCACCGCGGGACGCGGACTGGACCTCGCCGTCACCGAGTTCCTCACCCAGCGGCTGGTCGGCGTCATCCAGCTCGGCAAGACCAACTGGCGCGTCCGCTCCACCGAACTGTCGTACATCGTCGCCTCGTGGGCGCGCGGCGAGGGCTACGCCTCCGAGGCGGCGCTCGGCACCGCCCAGTGGCTGTTCACGGACCAGAAGTTCGAGCGCATCGAACTGCGCACGGCCGCCGACAACACGGCCTCGCAGCAGGTCGCCCAGAAGATCGGCTGTATCAGCGAGGGCGTCCTGCGCAACGCCTGCATAGCGCGCATCCGGGCCGAGGACGGCACCTGGGCCGACACGCGCACCGACTTCATCGTCTGGAGCCTGCTGCCGGAGGACCTGGAGGGCGCGGGCGAGCAACTGTCCGACAGCGGCAGCTTCACGTCGTACAGCGCCTACACCGACTGGAACTGAACCGGCGCCCCGCCACCGGGTAGTCTCACGAAAGGCCCTTCGGGCCGCCCCCGACCACCTGCGCGAGACCCCTGGAGACTGACGACGATGGCCGACCGGGTCACGGTGATCGGCTGGGACGGCTCGCCGCCGACCGCCGCGGCACGCGCGGCCCTCGGCGCCGCCACGCTGGTCGCCGGCGCCGCGCACCACCTGGCACTGCCCGAGATCCCGCCCGGCGCCGAACGCATCCGGCTGGGCAGCGTCGACCTCGCCGCCCGCCGGATCGCCGGCCATCGCGGCACGGCGGTGGTGCTCGCCGACGGCGACCCCGGTTTCTTCGGCGTCGTACGGAATCTGCGCGCACCCGAATTCGGGCTGGAGGTCGAGGTCGTCCCCGCCGTCTCCTCCGTGGCCGCCGCGTTCGCCCGGGCCGGGATGCCCTGGGACGACGCCCAGGTGGTCGTCGCCCACCGCCGCACCCTGCGCCGCGCGGTGAACGTGTGCCGGGCGCACGCCAAGGTCGCGGTCCTCACCTCGCCAGGCGCCGGTCCCGCGGAACTCGGGCTGCTGCTGGAGGGCGTCCACCGCACCTTCGTGATCTGCGAGGAGCTCGGCACCGAGCGCGAGCGGGTCGTCGTCGTCACCTCCGACAAGGCCGCCGACCACACCTGGCGCGACCCGAACGTCGTCATCGTCATCGGCGGACCCGTCGGCCGGGGCGGCGACGGCGGCGGCTGGATCGCCGGCCGTGACCCGGCCGCCGGACCGCGCGGCTGGACCCTGCCCGCCGAGGCCTACGACGGACCGCTCGGCGAGGGCGAGACCCAGCTGCTGCGGGCCGCCCAGCTCGCCCGGCTCGGCCCCCGGGTCGGCGACCTCGTGTGGGACATCGGCTGCGGCAGCGGCGCCTTCGCCGTCGAGGCCGCGCGGGCCGGGGCCGCCGTCCTCGCCGTCGACCACGACCTGCGGGCCTGCGCCCGCACCGACGCCGCCGCCCGCCGCCACGGGGTGCAGCTCCAGATCGTCCACGGCACTGCGCCGCACGTCCTGGAGCGCCTGCCCGAACCCGACGTGGTCCGCGTCGGGTTCGGGGGAGTCGCCGTCGTCACCGCGGTCGCCGACCGCCGCCCGCAGCGGATCGTCACGCACGCGGCGAACCGCGACGCCGCCGAGGTCATCGGCCGGGACCTGACCGAACACGGCTACCGGGTCGAGTGCGCCCTCCTCCAGTCGGTCGACCTCGACACCCGGGTCTGGACGGAGCGGGAGCGGAGCGTGGCGTTCCTGCTCACCGGCGAACTGCCGCAGCGCGAAGCGCCCCGCTGAGAGCCGGTGACCGCGCCGCGGACGCGGTGAGCGCGCGACGCGATCGTGCCGGATGCGGGTCGTGGGCGGACCTGCCCGATCGTGACCCGTGATCCTGTTGTCGTACCGCGCGCGGTAGGCTGGCCGATCGTTGTACCGCACCGGGGGACCCGTACATTCGTTCGTCAATGTCCGGAAAAACCCATCCGTTTTGGGGTGGGTGTGGTACGGCAAAAACCGGAGGACGCGCAACGTGGCGCAGTCCACAGCGGGCTGTCGCGGATCAACCTGTCGCGATGGCGGAACGGCCGGGACAATGCCACCTAATGGCTTTGTCGCTTTTTGCGGTCGGCTCGTTCGTGCCGCTGGGCACGCACGCTCGTTCTTCACTACGGGGGCGGTCGGTGCGCCGTTCCCGGTGAGCTGGTCGTAGAGGCACTAACCGATGGGCGAGGGGTACGCATGACCGACACCGGCCAGATCCCGGGCGAGGGGCTGCCGGAGAACTCAGGCATGGTGGAGCAGCCTGGCGTCTCCGCGCCGGGCGGGTACGCCTACCTCTCCGAGACCACCGCCGAGGACGAAGACCTGCTGCTGCCGGGCGCCCAGAGCGCCTGGGGCAACGAAGTGGCTCCGCCGGCGCCGGAGCCGGTCGTCGAGACCCTCCACGAGCCGGGTCCGCACGAACTGTCCGGCCGGGACACCGGTTCGGTCGACCTCGGCGGTGTCCGTCTGCCCAACCCGACGCCGCCCGTCCAGGTCCAGCCCCGCAGGCCGCTGCACCTCGGCCCGCCCATCCCGGACGCCTCCGCCAGCCCGGTCCGCTCCCTCGCCGACCGTGGCCCGGCGGGCGCGCCCGTACGGCACCCGGGCCCCGCGACGATCGGCCCCGAGTACCTCGACGTGCCGCCGGTGCGCGAGATGCCGGTGCCGGGCAGTGGCCCCTGGATCGCCCAGGGCACGGTCCAGCCTCCGGTGGGCATGGTCGCGACCCCCGCCGCGACGGCTGCCCCGGTCGTGGAGCACCCGGTCGCCGCCCTCGTCGAACCCCCGGTCGTGGCACAGGTGGGGCAGCCGGTGGCGGCCCCTGCGCAACAGCCGGTCGTGGCACAGCCGGTCGTGGCACAGCAGTCCGAGCCGGTCGGCGCGGCCGAGGCCGTGATGGCCCGGATCGCCACCGAGGCGGGCGTCGTCACGGCACAGGCCGAGGTCCCCGGCACCGTGGCCGCGCAGCCGGGCCCGGCCGCCGGGCCCGAAGCGCTGCCCGCGACCGGCCCGGAGCCGACGCCGGCGGAGCCCGTGGCCGAGGAGCACGGTTCGGGCACGGGAGTGGTGCCCTCGCCGACGCACGGTCCGCAGGCCGGGTCCGCCGGTGACGAGGGTCAGGTTCCGGGCATGGAGGCGGTCGAGGACGCGGGCCGGGTCCCCGACGCGGCCGAGGTGTCGGAGCAGGGTCCGGTCCCCGACCCCGAGTCCGTCGTGGACCCCGGCCAGGCCGACGCCGGTGCCGCCGCGTCGGCGGAGCCCGAGGGACCCGTAGCGGCCGCCACCGCGGAGGACGCGAGCCAGGTCGCCGCGCAGTCCGACGCGCCCGTCGCCGAGCAGGTCGCGGAAGCGGTGACCGCCGAGGCGACGACCGCGCAGCAGGAGACCCCGCAGACTCCCGAACCTGCGCCTGTCGTACCGCAGCAGGCCGCACCGGAAGAGTCCGTACCGCAGCAGGCCGTACAGGAAGAGTCCGTACCGCAGCAGGTCGTGCCGGAGCAGGTCGCCGCGCAGCCGACCGCGCCCGCCGACGCCATGGCGCCGGAGACCGCCGGGATCGAGCCCGGCACCGAGGCCGTGGCCGCGCCGCAGGGCGCACCGGCCGCCGACTCCGCCGTGCCCGAGACACCGCAGGCCCCGCAGTCGGCCGACCCCGAGGACGCGCCCGTCGTCGCGCCCGTCCCGGACCCCGCCGCGCCCGTCGCCGCC
>NZ_VJZD01000489.1 GCF_009377175.1 Streptomyces adustus | reverse complement strand
CCCGCGCTCCCGGTCCCGATGGTCCCCGCAGCCCCACCGACTCCCGCGGCCCCACCGACTCCCGTGGCCCCGGCGGCCCTAGCGGTCCCTGCGACTCCCGCGGCCCCGGCGGTCCCCGCGGTCCCGGACCCGATGGTCCCCGCGGCCCCCGCGGTCCCGGTGGCTGCTGCGGCCGCAGCGGCCGCGGCAGTCGCAGGGGTTCCCGCGGCCGCAGGGGTTCCCGTGGCCGCCGCGCTCGCCGTGGTCCCCGCGGCCGCGGCGAGTTCGGCGCGTGCGGCCGCCACCGCGCAGGCCGGCCGGTGCTCCGCGGTGGGCTCCAGCAGCCTGGCGGCCTCCTCGGCGCGCCCCACGGCGATCAGCGCCGCAGCCTCGACCAGCGCCGCCTCGGTCTCGGCCCACGGGGAGGAGACCGCGGCGGTGACGGCCGGCTCCCCGGCCTCCACGACCGTACGAGCCTGCCCGCGAGCCAGCCGCAGCCGCGCCCCGGTGATCGCCCCGAACGCGGCCAGCACCGGGTCCCGCGGTCCGCCGTGGGCTTCGGCCACCTGACCGAGCAGCGCCTGGGCCTCGTCCAGTTCGTCGCGTTCGACGGCCACGGCCGCCAGCACCAGTCGGCCGATCCCCGAACGGGACGACGGCGGCAGACCGTAGCGGTCCGCCTCCTGCGTCGCGGCCTGGGCCCGCTTCTCCGCCCCGGCGAACCGGCCCTCCAGGTAGTCGATCAGCGCCAGGTGCGCGAGGGACTCCTGCCGGGCCGACGCCGTGGCGACCCCGCCCGCGCAGGCGGCCGCCTCGCACAGCGCGGCCCGCGCCTCCGCGAAGCGTCCGGCCCACAGCCGGGTCACCCCGAGGTGGACCAACAGCTGCGCGGTCAGTTCGGGGTGCCGTTCCAGCAGGTCGGCGGGGAGCGCCCGGCGCAGTTCGCGGGCGGCGTCGGCGGCCCGTTCGGCCCTGGCCGGGGACCCGGTCAGGCGCCCGACCAGGGCCTCCAGCAGCGCCACGCTCATCCGTGCGGGGGCCAGCGCCGACCAGTCGTCATCGGTGTCGGCCGCAACCTGCGTGAGCACCGCGCCCGACGCGTCCGCCAGGTCTCCTGACGCCGCCGGGTCCGCCGAGGCGGACGTGTCCGGCGTGTCGGCCGGCACCGTGCCCAGGTCCCGCTCGGCGTGGCGCAGATGGGCCAGTCCGCGGTCGAGGTCGTGACCGGCCAGGGCGCGGGCGGCGAGGACCAGCCGGACCGCCGGGCCGCCCGCCCCGGAGGTCATCCGGGAGAACAGCTCGGCGAGATCGTCGGCGTACAGGCCGCTGAAGAGCTGTCCGATGGCCAGGTCGTCGACCAGGGCCCGGGAGGTGAACTCCCAGTCCCCCGCCGCGCTGCCATGGGCGAGCGTCTCGGCGAGCGAACCCCACCGGCTCAGCCAGCGCGCGGCCCGCCGGTGCAGCCGGGTCTCCAGACCGGGCCGGCGCTCGCGCAGATGGGCGCGCAGGATCTCCGCGAACAGCGGGTGCAGCCGGTACCAGTCGTGCCCGAGGGGCTCCACGAAGGCGTTCTCCCGGCGCAGCCGGGCCAGCACGGTCTCGGCGTCGGTACGACCGGTCAGCGCGTCGGCGAGTCCGGCGCGGAACCGCTCCACCACGCTGATCCTCAGCAGGAGGTCCTGGGTCCCCGGCGGCTGCCGCTTCAGCACCTCCGCCAGCAGGAAGTCGGCCACCGTGCTGCGGCCCGCCTCGAACTCCTTCAGATAGCGCTCGGGGTCGGGGCTCTGCTGCGCCGCCAGGGCGCACAGCCGCAGCCCGGCGGCCCAACCCCCGGTGCGCCGGACCAGTCCGCGCACGGCGTCCTCACTCAGCCGCAGTCCGTGGGTGTCCAGTACGGCGGACGCTTCCTCAGGGGTGAACGCCAGCTCGGCCCCGCGGATCTCGGTGATGCTGCCGGCGACCCGGTAGCGGTGCAGCGGGAGCAGCGGCTCACTGCGGGTGACCAGGACGAGGCGCAGTCCCGGGCCCGCGTGGTGCAGCACGAACTCCAACTGCTCGGCTATCTCCAGCGAGGGCACGTGGTCGAACTCGTCGAGGACGAGGATCGCGGGCACCGTGCGTTCGCTCAGGCCGGCCGCCAGCCGTGCCAGCAGGGCGCGGTCCACGCGGCTCGCGTGCGCCGGGCAGCCGACGTCGGGCGGGAGCGGGACGCCACCGGCCCGCAGGGCCTGCACCAGGTAGGCCCAGAAGACGCCGGGCGCCTGGTCGGCGGAGTCCGCGGTGAGCCAGGCCACCGGTCGTCCCAGGTGGGCGGCCCAGTCGGCGACCAGCAGGGTCTTGCCGGCGCCGGCCGGTCCGTCGACGAGGGTCAGCGGGGTGTCCGGCGCCCGGTCCAGCCGTGCCACCAGCCGGGCCCGGCGCAGGAACGTGGTGGGCCGCTCGGGCGGGACGAACCGGGTGCCGAGGAACGGGGCGCCGCGCGGATCGAAGCGCGCGGCCTCCGCCCCGTCCTGCGCCCGGTG
This sequence comes from Streptomyces adustus, assembly GCF_009377175.1. Lineage (GTDB taxonomy): Bacteria > Actinomycetota > Actinomycetes > Streptomycetales > Streptomycetaceae > Streptomyces > Streptomyces adustus. The sequence continues at coordinate 185 of NZ_VJZD01000489.1, read as the reverse complement.
CCGATCGGCCACGACGCTCACCACCACCGTCCATCAGGTCGTGGGCGACCTCACCCTCACCCTCACCCCCAGTTTCTCAGTGGTTTCGCTCCCGCGCGCGGCGTCGGGCCCGCGCGCGGGCCCACCCGGCCCCGTACGCGCGCCGACCCGAGCCCGTACGCACGCCCGCCCGGTCCGTACACGGC
>NZ_VJZD01000488.1 GCF_009377175.1 Streptomyces adustus | reverse complement strand
CACCTACACCGCCCCGCAGGCCGCCGGGCACCACCTGGCGGCCTGACCATCCCGCCCCGGCGCCACCGACCCGGGCGGCGCCCCCTGCCTTACCCCTGGAGGAACCATGACCGCCCTTCCGCTCGACCACACGCCGCTGGAGCGCCTGTTCGCGCTGGTGCCGTACGAGAGCGACGACGACCAGCGCGAGACGGCGGCCACTGCCGCCGCCTACCACCTGTTCACCGCGTACGCCGACACCCTGCACCTGACGGTGGAGGCCGATCTGTGGCAGGGCTACCCGGCCGTCCGTGACGGCGGACTGGAGCCGAGCGCGATCGTCTTACTCGGTGGCGGGCTGTGGCTGCACCACACCATGCGCAGCACCGAGGGCGACGGTGCGATCGACGTGCTCACGCTGATCGTGCCGTGCACCTGCGGCCACGGCTACACGGACATCACGCTCGACTCCGAGGACATGCTCATGGAGGTCCTCACCGAGCTGCGGCCCACCCACGGCCAATCGGTGCACCACGGCGCCCTGCTCGACTGCGCCAGCGTGCCCACCGCCCCGAACCGGGCCGAGAGCTGACCGGCATTCACCGTGCGTCCACGACCGCCACCCGCGTCGGCGGCCGTGGACGCGCAGTGTCCGCCGGTCACCCAGACCGAGCGATCGACCCTCTTGTGGAGGTCACCGTGCCCCTCACCCGTCTCCTGGTCGACGCCGCTGCCGCACGCCTCGGCTGGCGCCGCACCTACACCGACACCACCCAGGTCGACACCCTGCTCAGCGAGCAGGCCGAGACCGCCTACCGCCAGGCCCCCGACCACGCCGCTCTCGCCACCGCCAAGCACGACGACGCCCTCGCGGTGCAGCCCGGTGTCCTGGACGTCCGCGGTCGCGTCCTGGCCGACGTCGTCTACCTGGAAGGCGTCCTGACCGGCGCCCGCAACCGCGGCCTGCCCCCGGCGCTCATCCAGTGCCTGGAGGACGTCGTCGACCACGGCCACGAGATGGCCGTGCTGCTCGCAGGCACCGTCCGCACCACCGCCGTGGTGACCGCCGGGAGCGCGGGATGACCTTCCGCGAAACCAGCGCCCTTCCCGGCCGGACGGACTGGCAGCTCGCCCAAGAGGTTCTGCACCACGCCAGGTTCTCCGATGCAGAGCAGCGCATTGCCGAGCAGTTCACGCAGGAAGAGGTCTGTCGGGCCGACGCATACCTGACCGCAGCCCGCCACGACACCGATCACCTGACCGCCATCGAGACCCGCCTGAAGGCCGTACCCGAGGGCTGGCGGCAGCGCGATGGCGACGCCGGTCTGATCGAGGACGCCGACGGCCGGCCCATCGCCATCCTCGGTACCAGCGGCGACGCGCGGCTGATGCTCGGGGAGTTCATCGCCGCCGTCCCCGCCGATACCGCGTGGCTCGCTCAGCAGCTGAGGCGGGCGTGGGCGCAGATGGACAGGCTGCGCGACCGGATCGACGGCGCCGGCTCCCTCATGGACCGGGACTACGTCGCCAGCGCCGTCGGCTACGTGCCCTGGAGCCGCGAGACGACCGGCGAATGACACCCCCGCCACACAAATGATCAAAACGAAAGGCGCACCCCCAAAAGCCTGCAAGCAACCGGGGTGCGCCTTCCTCATGCCCGCCCCGCAGGGGCGAGAACAGGAGCCATCATGCCTGCACCCGGCGCCTTACGGCAGCCGTCCCGCACACTCGTCATCGCCGCGGCCGCCGTGCCGCTCGCCCTGGCCGCCCTCGCGGCCGACGACCTGCGCGTGCGCCGCCAGCTCGACACCGCCCGCCGCGACCCCCTGACCGGCCTGCCCGGCCGCGACGCCCTCATGGCCCGCACCGGCCGGCTCGCCCGCACCTGCCGCGAGCAGCTGCACGTCATGATTGCCGACGCCGACGGACTGAAGAGCGTCAACGACACCCTCGGGCACGCCGCCGGCGACACCCTCATCGCCACCATCGGCCACCGCCTCGGGGCATGGGCCGCCGCCCGCGGCGGACTCGCCGCACGCCTGGGAGGCGACGAATTCGGCGCGGTCCTGCTGCTGCCCCCGACCGCGACCAACCAGGAGCTCGCCGGGCTGCGCGAGCTGCTGGCACAGCCCGTCGACCACGACGGGCAGACCCTGCACCCGGCCGTGTCCATCGGCACCGCCCGCGCCGCCGATGTGGCTGCCGACCTGCCCGATGCGGCCGGAGCTGCCCGGCTCCTGCGCGGCGCGGACATGGCCATGTACCGCGTCAAGACCCGCGAGCAGCCGGCCGGATACGTGGCCACCCGCCACGACGCCTACACGCCCTCGGTCCACGGGCGCCGCCCCGGCCGCCCCGGCACCCACCTGCCCCTCGCATGACCGCGCGGGCCCGCAAGACGTTGGTATGGGAGCCGGGTGAGATCCCAGCACCCGGCGCTCTCCTGGACTGGCGCGACGGCCGCCACTTCGACCACCGGCACGACCGGCCGTGCGCGCTATGCGCCAGGCCCACGCCGATGCGCTCCCACCACGGCGAGCCCGCCCACAAGACCTGTGCAGAGAGCTGGATCACCGCGCATCCGACCGAGGCCCGCCTCGGCAGGTTCGCCTCCGACACGCAGCCCAAGCGCGCACGCGACACCGACGACCACGCCTGACCGCCCACACCCATCCGGAGAGCCCCATGAGGCGACCCACCCAGACCACCGAGCCCGGCATCCCCTTCCCC
>NZ_VJZD01000487.1 GCF_009377175.1 Streptomyces adustus | reverse complement strand
CGTCCGCCCCCCGCAGCCTGATCTCGGCGCAGGAACTGGCCCGCCCCCGCAACCGCCGCGTCTACTACACCGTGCTGACACTGACGGTCGTGCTGTTCGTCGCGGTGTTCGTCTTCCCTCTGTACTGGATGGCGTCCTCCGCGCTGGAGACGCCGAGGGAGTTCGCCGCCGCGACGCCGACGCTGCTGCCGAAGTCCGTGCACCTCGCCGCGTACCGCGACGCGTGGACGCAGATGGACATCGCCCACTTCTTCCTCAACACCGTGTACTACGCAGCCGGCGGCTGGTTCATCCAGATGGCGGTGGACGTGTGCGCCGCCTACGCGCTGTCCAGACTCCGGCCCGCCTTCGGCAAGTTCGTCTTCGGCGCGATGCTGGCCAGCCTGATGCTGCCCGCCGCCGCACTCCTGGTCCCGCTGTACCTGACGGTGAACGACCTGCCGCTCCTGCACCTCAACCTGCTCAACACCCCGTGGGCGCTGTGGCTGCCGGGCGCGGCGAACGCCTTCAACATCTACGTGCTGCGCCGCTTCTTCGACCAGATACCCGCCGACATCCTCGACGCCGCCGCCATCGACGGCGCCTCCCGGCTCCAGGTCCTGCTGCGGGTGGTGCTGCCGCTGTCCCGCCCGGTCCTCGCCGTCGTGTCCATCTTCTCCGTCGTGGGGATGTGGAAGGACTTCCTGTGGCCGCTGCTGGTCCTCCAGGACCCCGACCGGCAGACCCTGTCGGTCGCCCTGCACCGGCTGTCCACGTCCACCACGCAGGTCCCGCCGACGGAGATGATCGCCGGCCTGACCATCGCCGCCGTCCCGATGATCGTGCTCTTCCTGGTCTTCCAGCGGCACATCCTCGGCGGCCTGTCCGCGGGCGCCCTCAAGGGCTGACCCGCACTCCCCCACCACCCGGCACCCCTTCGCGATCCGGCCCGTCGTGGGCCGGGTCCGCCGCGCCGTGCACCCGACACGGCGCCCCACCCTCCCGATCAAGGAGCACGCCCACGTGGCCACAGCGAACGACACCGCGTCCCAGCGCCCGGAGTGGTGGCGTGACGCCGTCATCTACCAGGTCTACCCACGCTCCTTCGCCGACGGCAACGGCGACGGGGTCGGCGATCTCGTCGGCGTCCGCGAGCGCCTGCCCTACCTGGCCGAACTCGGCGTCGACGCACTGTGGTTCAGCCCCTGGTACGCCTCTCCCCAGGCCGACGCGGGCTACGACGTCGCCGACTACCGGAACATCGACCCGATGTTCGGCGACCTCGCGGAAGCGGGGGCGCTCATCGAGGAGGCGCACCGGCTCGGCCTGCGGATCGTCGTCGACGTCGTACCCAACCATGTCTCCGACCAGCACGTCTGGTTCCGCGAGGCGCGCGAGGCCGGGCCCGGCGCGGAGGCCCGGGACCTGTTCTGGTTCCGCCCCGGCCGCGGTCCCTGCGGTGAACTCCCGCCGAACGACTGGCAGTCCGTGTTCGGGGGACCTGCCTGGACCCGTATCCCGGACCCCGACGGCAGCCCCGGCGAGTGGTACCTGCACCTATTCGCGCCGGAGCAGCCCGACCTGAACTGGAACAACCCCAAGGTCCGCGAGGAGCACGAGAGCATCCTGCGCTTCTGGTTCGACCTGGGCGCCGACGGCGTACGCATCGACTCCGCCACGATGCCCGCGAAGGACCCCGAACTGCCCGACTTCGACCCGGCGTCCCCGCCGGTGCCGCACCCCTACATCGACCGTGACGACGTGCACGCCATCTACCGCTCCTGGCGCGCGGTGGCCGCGGACTACACGCCGCCACGGGCCCTGATCGGTGAGGTGTGGCTGGCCGACCCGGTGCGCTTCGCGCACTACCTGCGGCCCGACGAGATGCACACCGCCTTCAACTTCGACTATCTCAACAGCCCCTGGGAACCTGCCGCGCTGCGCGGCTGCATCGACGCCACGCTCGACGCGCACGCCTCGGTGGGGGCGGCCCCGACCTGGGTGCTCTCCAACCACGACGTCACCCGGCACGTCACCCGCTACGGCCGGGCCGACTCCTCCTACGGGCACGCCCTGCGCCAGCACGGCACCCGCACCGACCTCGTCCTCGGCACCCGCCGGGCCCGTGCCGCGCTGCTGCTGGCGCTGGCGCTGCCCGGCGGTCACTACATCTACCAGGGCGAGGAGCTGGGCCTGGGGGAGGTCGAGGACATCCCGGCCGAGCTGCGGCAGGACCCGATCTTCCACCGCACCGGCGGCGCCGACATCGGCCGCGACGGCTGCCGGGTCCCGCTTCCCTGGTCCGGCCAGGAACCGCCGTTCGGGTTCAGCCCGCCCGGAGCGAGCGCCCCGCCGTGGCTGCCGCAACCGGCCGACTGGGCCGAGAGCACCGCGGAGGCGCAGAGCGGGCGGCCCGGCTCCATGCTCCGCTTCTACCGCACCGCGCTCGCCCTGCGGCGGGCCGAGGTGGGCCTGCACGACGAGCGGTTCGCGTGGCTGCCCGCCGACGACCCGGGCGTGCTCGCCTTCGAGCGGGCCGACGGGTTCGTCTGCGTCGCCAATCTGTCCTCGGCGCCCGCCCCGCTGCCGACGGACATCGCGATGGTGCTGGCCAGCGACCCCGCGGTGGACGAGGAGTCCTTCGCGGTTCCCCCGGACACCACGGTGTGGCTGCGCCGCACCTGAGGGCGGCGGACCGCCGGGTCGTTCACCACAGGCCCTGACGGGGCCGTCCGCC
>NZ_VJZD01000486.1 GCF_009377175.1 Streptomyces adustus | reverse complement strand
GGGGCGGGCCGAGGTACTCGGGGGTGGGCCGCAGGATGACGGCGAGCGGGTCGTCGGGGTCGAAGTCCGGACCCTCGTCAGAGGCTGTGATCAAGGCTTCTCCTCAGGTGGGCGCGGAGCAGTTCTCGGGCCGCGTGCAGGTCGGCCTTGACGGTTCCCTCCTTGCGTCCGGTCAGTTCGGCCACCTCCCGGACCGGCATGTCAGCGTAGTAGTGCAGCAGGATGGGCACGCGCAGTCGCTCCGGCAGGGCCTGTACCAGCAGACGTACCGAGGGGTCGGTCTGCTCGTCGTGGGGCCGGACGGCGACTTCGGAGGTGACACGGCGTACGGCTCTGCGTTCGCGCTCCGTCCTGCGCCAGTGGTCGCGCACGAGGTTGGCCGCGGTGACGTAGAGGAAGCCGCGGGGCTCCTCCACGGACGTCCAGCGGGCCCAGAGGCGGGTGAACGCCTCCGAGGCGATCTCGTGGGCCGTCCCGTCGTCGTCGACGAGACGGCGGCACCAGCCGGCGAGGCGCGGGTAGACGGCGGCGAACAGCTCGGACGCTGCCGTGTCGCGGGTCCGTTTCAACGCTCTCCATGGTCGTGGCTGTCGGGGTTCGGGGCACGAAGGGTCGTGGTCCGGGGGCGTCCGGCCGGACCTGCGACCGTACGGCGCGGGTCTGGTGGCTCGTGCGGGAGGACCCCGGACCGGTGGTGTGCGTTCCACCGGTCCGGGATCCGCGGTCCACGGTCCGGGAACCGGGGGCCGTGAACCGGAGGTCGGCGTCCGCGGACCGGTCGGGCCGGTCAGGGACTCGTGGCGCTCAGCGCGGCGAAGACGATCACGTTGTCGAGGTAACCGTCACCGGTACGGGCGCCACCACAGGTGATGAGCCGCAGCTCGGACCGGTCCACGTCCCCGTAGACCTGGTCCGCCGGGAAGTGCGCCTTGGCGACCGTCCGCACGGACTCGACGGTGAACTCCGCCGTCCTGCCGTTCTCCAGGCGTGTCTCGATCCGGTCGCCGCGGCGCAGGTCCGCCAGGTGGCGGAAGACCCCGTCGCCGTAGGCGCCGACCGTGACATGGGCGAGGATCACCGACGGGCCGACCTGGCCCGGTGTCGGCGAGTACCGGTACCAGCCCGCACGGTCGTGTGCCGTGATCGGGGGCACCTGCACCGTGCCGTCCGCGGCGAGCCCCAACTGCATGACCGGGGTGTCGACGCCGATGGCCGGGATCCGCAGCCCGACCGGTACCGAGCGCCCGAGCGGCGCTGCCGTGGCCGCCCGCGCGGACAGCCGCGAGGGCGGTGGCGTGGCCGTCGGGTGTGCTGCCGCGCCCCGGTCCGTGTCGTGCCCGGCGCAGCCCGCGAGCGACGCGGCCAGCACCACGGTGGCGAACGCCCGCCTGGAGAGCGGGGTCATGCCCCGTTCGCCCGCCGGCGACGCACGACGAGCACCGTGCCGCCGGCCAGGGCGAGCGCAGCGGCGGCGCCGCCGATCACCGCGCTCTCGTCGCCGGACGAGGTGGACGCCGACGTCACACCGGTGTCGGGGGCTCCGTTCGGGACGCGGCTGACCTGGCCCGGCGTCGCGGCCCGGGTCGGCGCGGTACTGGGTACCGGACGCGGGGCGGCGCTGGCGACGGCGCTCGGGGCGGCGCTCGGAGTGGCGTCCACGGTCGCGGGGGAGCTGGGGACCGGGCTCGGGCTGCGTCCGTCGGCGAACGCGGGCATGGTGCTCGCCAGCACGGCCGTGCTCGCAAGTGCCAGGGTACTGAGGACAGTTCGGCGCATGGGTCGCTCTCTCTCGTCGGTCCGCCCGGCCGGAGAGGTCCGGCGGGCTGGGTTTCGGATCGCGCAGAGAGACGAGTCGGCCGAAGCACAGGTTGTAAAGGAAAGGCAAAGTCGTCGGAGTGCGGGGCGGCGGCTCACGTTCGACACCCCGCATCCGTGTGCCGTCGGGGTCGGCGGCGGCCCTCCTCCGACGGACCCTCGATGCGGCCCGGGCCCTCGACCGCCCGGGCCGTCGCTCAGCCGAGGGCCTTGACCGCCTGGTAGTAGGTCCACGCCGTGCTGTCGCAGGTGGTCTTCGTGGCACCACTGTAGGCGGCGCAGACCCGCTTGAGGTCTTCGTAGAGGGCGCTGTCCAGGCGGGACTTGTTGGTGCTGAAGGTTCCCGCGGCCTTGTAGTTGCGGTAACCGAAGTCGTGCCGGGCGCAGGACATGCTGAAGGGGAAACCGAACGGGTTGTCCGGGGAGGAGGAGCAGTAGTCGGTGGACCAGTCGAACGCGTAGGCGGACCAGGCGGACTGGTTCGCGCGGGCGGCGGCCCAGAGGCTGTAGCTCGACGCGGTGGTCTGCGTCCAGCTCGAAAGCACCTGGGGCTTGTCGGCCGGGACGGCGCCGGCGGATGTCGCGGTGGCGACGACGGCGACCAGGGCCAGGGTCGAACCGGCGAGACCGGTGGCAAGTCTTCGGCGCATTCCACACCTCCATGCACATGCGACCCGCCCGTCGAGTCGCATGAGCATGACAATACGAAGGTCATTCCGCCGTGACTACGGTCTGGTTGAAGATTTCGCTGTTGAGCCATCAACAAGACATGCGGCCGGCCGTTTTGGGAGATCTGCCCACGCCCGAGGACACCGCGCCACCAGGGTCAGGTCACGCGCCCGAGGGGTCGCGCGGACCGGGAGCGGCCGGCGGGCACGGGGCCGCGGCCGGCTCCCCGGGGGCGGGGGGCAGT
>NZ_VJZD01000485.1 GCF_009377175.1 Streptomyces adustus | reverse complement strand
CGCGTGTGCCTCCCGACGGGCCCGAAGACCGTCGTTGAAGACCACGCGGGCGCACCCGAACGCCCTGGCCAGCGCATCACGCTGTGCAGGCTCGGGGTACACCCGGAAGTTGTACCGGAGCTGCATGTGATCAACCTACTGCCCGGCACTGACAACACCGGCCCGGACCACTTCGCCCTGCGGACCGTTCCGGCTCACCCCGCCCTGAAAGACGAGGCTTGCGCCGGGCCCAGCCGGTCACGCTGCCGAACGTCCTCGGTACGTCCGCGCCGCGCTTCCACAGCGCTGCTGAATGCGCCACTGCTTGCAGTCGTAATTGGTGCCGGTCACATTGCACACGTTGAGTCCGGTCACCTGGAAAGCAGATCGATGGCAAATTGCCGCCCACACCGAGCCGGATCTCCCTGGAGGTGCCATCGATTCCCCACACGATGACACGGGCAATGGTGGCCCAGTCATCGCGCGGTCAGATCAAGTCTGGAGCGCCATCGCCCGGATTGTTGTCGATCGGGACATCGACTCCGGCTTGCGTGAAGCACAGCTCCGCCGCGGAAGCGGGCTGCATCGCAGCCACCCCTGTCCGGGCGACCGATGCCGCCACGACGGACCGTCTCCTGGCGATCGCAAATTGATCACGCACTGCCTTCCATGGGCCGCGAGGGTGCCATTTCCCTCAGGGAAATCCAATGAAGATTCCGACGAGATCGGAACTGATGAACTCTTGGATCTCGATGGCACCTGTCAGGCCCGTCGACGACGAGACGATCTTGCAAGGAAAAGAGGCTGCTCGCGACGACCAAGGCGCGCTGGTGCGGAAGGAGTTTGCACCGCCGGTCGTCTTCGGAGGTGACCAAATGAGCGTACCCCGCGCCGGTGATCAAGCGTCGAACACCTCGTCGGAGGCCACGGGATACCGTTGGCCGCACGAACGGAGCTCGGCCTGTCCGCCACCGATCGGTGATGACACCGAGAATCCTCGGTGTCAGTGAGCCTTGGCGTATGCCTCACGGATACTGGCGGGAACGCGCCCCCGTTCGCTGACCTGAAGGCCGTTCTCGCGCGCCCACGCTCGCAGCTCCTCGGCACTCGGGCCGTTCGACGCCTGCTTCGGAGAGCCGCCCGCACGCTTGGTCCTGCCGATCCTGCGGCCCCCGGAAGTGAAGGGGGAAAGCGCCTCGACGAGCTTGTCGTAGTTCTCCGAAACAAGGTCGATCTCGTAGTTGACGCCATCGAGCGAGAACGTATGGGTCTGCACCTCTTCCGATTCCGCGCCGGTGAGGTCGTCCGTGTACACGGTCACAATTTTCTGAGCCATGGCCGGATGCTACCACCTCACGTTTTCTTATCGACAGCCGGAAGACATGGCGATATGGGAAGGGGAACTCTTCCACGGTTTCCTGAGCCCCGCCGCGCGGATTCGACTCATGCAGAGCAGGTACTCAGGTTTTCCTGAGCCGGGATCGCAGGCCGGGGCGCCTGCACTCGGACAATGCACAGCACAGGCACAGTCGGCAATTATTTCCGCCGCGATCGAGTCCGAGCGAAACCCTTCGCCGCATCCTGGGAGGGGCGACCAGACCGCAAAATTTTTCTTCACTTTCCATATCAAAGCAGGTCATCTCAATTGAGGGTCGCAGCGGCTGGAACCTTCCCTGGTCGACAGGATGCCAGCCGCGCACCCGACCGCGCGGTCTCGGCGACATCGGCCGCGACGACGAACATCTTGCTCGGGACGCAGCCGCGGTTGAGGCAAGTACCACCGAAGCGGTCGGGCTCGACGACGGCCGTACGCAGATCGGCCAGGTCGTCGGTGAGCAGCATGTTGCCGGTACCGGCCCCACGATGACGAGATCGTGATGCAGCACGCCGCGCACCTCCGCCGGTGGAGTGCGGGGCGTATCGGCGTGAGCCTCTGCGGGCAGGCCGCGCCGTGGATCCCTCATGATTCCGGCCTCGCAAACGCCGCCGCCGCACGCCCGCAAGGATTCCCTGGCCTGTCCAGCACCAACTAGGTACCATCTGAGAATGCCCTCACTGAATGTGTCCTTCTCCGACGAAGAACTGGAAGGCGTGCGCGCCGCCGCCGCCGCGGAGGGGAAGAGCCTCAAGCAGTATCTGCATGATCTCGGCGTGCGCGAGATGCATCGCAAGCAGTTCGTCGCTGGCGCCGTCGCCTGGGCCGATCGGCTGCGCGACGAGTTCGACGAGGCATTCCCCGAGGAGGTCCCCGTCTCCCGGCACGCCGACGGGGCCGCGGCCGCCTGATGGTCCTGTACATCGATGTCTCCTGGCTCCTCGACGTCCAGGAGGCGGCCCTCGGGGCTGAGGACGTGTCGGTCGCGGACTACTCGGGACTGGTGGCGGCCGTCGCCCGACACAAGACCAAGATGCCGACCCTGGAGACGTCCGATCCGGACGCCGCGTGGCGCGCGGCGGCGCTCCTGCACACGATCACGCGCCTCGAACCCCTCCCGCACCGCAACAGCCTCTTCGCCGCCTTCGTGACGGCCCAGTACATGAGCCAGTCCGGGGAGGGGATCGACCCGCCGTACGGCGCCCTGTCCGATCTCGTCCGCAAGATCAGGGACACGCGCCTGAGCGTCTACGCCGTCGCCGACGTCCTCCGGTCCTGGAAGGTCTGACGCCAGGGCTGGGAGATCTGGCACAAGGTCCAGAAAGGCCCTGCGGCGCCGCTCCCGGCACCGCAGGCACGTGCCTGCGGTGCCGGGAGC
>NZ_VJZD01000484.1 GCF_009377175.1 Streptomyces adustus | reverse complement strand
ACCCGCGACCGCCCACGCGGCCCCCGCCGAGCCACCTTCGGCCCCGCGTCCCGGCGCCCGTACCACCGGCCGCGGGGCCGACCCCCGTACCGATGCCGGTGCCCGTGTCGGCGGGCGGGTCGTGGTGGGAGCGGGGAGACGCCGGTGAGCCGCGGTGGCGCTCTCGACGGCGGCTCGCTCGCGATCGTGCTCTTCCTCGCCTTCGTCACCGTCTCGCTGCTCCTGTGCGGTCTGGCCGCGGCCGACCAGGACGAGCCGGAGCAGTTCTACACGGGCAGCTCCTCGCTCGGCCCGGCGCAGAATGGGCTCGCCGTGGCCGGCGACTACCTCTCGGCGGCCACCCTGCTGAGCACCACCGGCTCCATCGCCCTCACCGGCGCCGACGGCGTCCTCTTCGCCTGCGCCACCGTCCTCGCCCTGCTGCTGTTCGGCCGGATCCTCGCCGAGCCCCTGCGCGGCCCCGGCCGCTACACCCTCGGCGACGTGCTGGCCGAGCGGCTCGGGCGGCCCGCCGTGCGCCGGGCCATGGGCGTGGTCACCCTCGTGGTGCTGATCCCGCTGCTCCTGGTCCAGCTCTCCGCCGCAGGGCGGATCACCACCGTGATGCTGGGCCTGCCCGCGGGAGCGCTCACCGGCTGCACCGTCGCCACGGGAGCGCTCATGGTCTGCTACTCGGCGTTCGGCGGGATGCGGGGCACCGGCTTCGTCCAGATCCTGAAGACCCTCGTCGTCGTACCCGTGGTGGTCCTGCTCGCCGTCCTCGTCCTGCACCGCTTCGGCGGTGACCCGGGCCGGCTGCTGGACACGGCCGCGCGACGCGGCGGGCCGGGCTTCACCCGTCCCGGGCTCCAGTTCGGCGACACCCTCGTGGGCCGGCTCGACCTGGTGGGCTTCTCGCTCACCCTGGTGCTGGGCGCCGCCTGTCTGCCGCACGTCACGATGCGCTTCCACCCGGTGCGCAGCGCACCGGAGTTGCGCGTCGCGCTGCGCTGGGCCGTCGGCTCCGTCGTCCTGATCTGCGCCGCCCTCGCCGTCGTCGGCCTCGGTGCCTGCGCACTCGTAGGGCCGCGGGAGCTGCGCGCGGCGGACCCGTCCGGCGGCACCGCGCTGCTCATGGTGACCACCGCGCTGGACCCCGCGCCCGCCCTGGCCGGCGACAGCGTCCTGTTCGCGCTCGTGGCCTGTGCCGTGTTCGCCACCGCGCTGGCCGCCGTGGCCGGCATCACCCTGGCCGCGGCCGCCTCGCTGGCCCACGACCTCCCGTCCCCGGCCCGCGGCGGACGGCGCGGGCGCGGTCCGGCCGCCCGCGAGGTGACCCGGGCCCGGTGCGCGGTGGCCCTGGTCGGCGCCGTCGCGGTGCTGCTGTCGATACCGGCTCACGACCGCAACCCGCAGGTGCTCGTCTCCTTCACCTTCGCCACCGCCGCGTCCGCCCTGCTGCCCGTGCTGGTCTGCGCGTTCCTCGGGCGGTGGTGCACCGCGCGCGGCGCGCTGTGCGCCCTGTACGGGGCGCCCGTGCTGACGGTCGTGCTCCTGGTCTTCTCCCCGGCGGTCTCCGGCACTCCCGTGGCGCTGCTGCCGGAGTACGACTTCCGCTGGTTCCCGCTTCAGACCCCGGGCCTGGTCACCATCCCCGCCGGGTTCCTGCTGTGCCTGCTGGGCTCCCGGGTGCGCCGCGGCACCGACGGCCCGGACGGCGCCCGCGGCGGACCGGGCACCCCGCCCGGCGCGGCCCGCTGGGCAGCGGCACAACCCGCCGCCGCCGACGCTGGGAGCGGGTCCTGAGCCGTCGCCGCACGCTGTACGCCGTCCGGTGCGCGTGCTCTCGTAAGGCCACTTCCCCCGTTGGTCCGCCTCGTGCGGAGCCGAGGAGTTGTGATGCCCTCTCTGTCATCGGACGGTACCCGGCAGGACGTGTCCCCGCCGGGCGGACCGTCCCCCGGCGACCCGCGCCCCGACGGGCCGTCGGTGCTGCGCGTGCGTGATCTCGACGTGGCCTACGGGCGTGCCCTGACCGCGTTGCGAGGTGTCAGCCTAGAGGTGCCCGCGGGCGGCGCCGTCGCCCTGCTCGGCGCCAACGGCGCGGGCAAGAGCACCCTGTTGCGCTCCCTGTCCGGAACCCTGCGCCTGCACCGCGGGGCGATCACCGCGGGCAGCGCCCACTACGGCGGTCTGCGGCTGGACGGACAGGACCCGGTGGCCGCGGTGCGCGCGGGGGTTGTACAAGTACCCGAAGGGCGGCGGGTGTTCGCCGGACTCACGGTGGACGAGAACCTGCGCTCCGGTGGGCTCGGCCTCGGCCGCCGGGCCCCGGCGGTCGTCGAGGCCGCCAGGGAACGGGTCTTCGGGCTCTTCCCCCGGCTCGCGGAGCGCCGCAGGCAGCGTGCCGGACTGCTGTCCGGCGGCGAGCAGCAGATGCTCGCCATCGGGCGGGCGCTGATGGCCGCGCCCAGGCTGCTGCTCCTGGACGAACCCTCGCTCGGACTGGCACCGCTGATGGTCGAGCGCATCGCCGAGGTGATCCGGGAGATCAACACCCAGGGCACCTCGGTCCTGCTCGTGGAGCAGAACGCGGCGATGGCGCTGGCGCTGTGCGACCGGGCGTACGTCCTGGAGGTCGGCGAGGTGCGACTGTCCGGCCCGGCCGCCGAACTGGCCGGGACCGACGCGGTACGCCGCCTCTACCTGGGCGAGGAGGCGACCCCGTCCCCGTCCCCGGCTTCGACTTCGGCTCCGACCCAGGCCCCGACCCCGGCTTCGACTC
>NZ_VJZD01000483.1 GCF_009377175.1 Streptomyces adustus | reverse complement strand
CGTGGAACGTCACACCGTAGGCACCCAGCTCGGCCAGACGCTGCACCGTCTCGACCGGATCCAGGGCCGGCCGGGTCGCGTCACCGAACGGGTCCCTCCCCTGCCAGCCGACGGTCCACAGACCGAAAGTGAACCTGTCCTCGGGAGTGGCGTTGAAGCGCTTCGACATGTGACGGCCCTTGCTGTCGCGCAGTCCGGCAACGCTGCCGGACGAGTTTGTTTGATGTGATGACTAATACGCCAAGAGCGTGCTCTCGCGCTAGCCCCACGTGGCGCGCCTCTCGTTATGGCTTGACGTGAAGACCAAGTCCGTCTGTGTAATCAAGCCTGATCAGAGCCACCGAACCGACGAAGCGGGCTCGTGGGGCGGATTTGTTTTGTGTACGATCAAATTCGTCGTGACGCTGCCTGTGCCCCAGTCCGACGGCCTACGCTCCCTTTGAGGAAGATCATGAAGTTCACCAATGGCTTCTGGCGTATTCGCGATGGCGTACAGATCGCCTACGCCACCGAAGTACGTGACGTGCGAACCGAAGCGAAGCGCTTCACCACCCATGCGGCCGTGCAACGGGTGACACGCAGGGGCGACACGCTCAACGCGCCGCTCATCTCGGCCGAGTGCTTCTCCCCCGCCGAGGGCGTCATCGGCGTCCGGCTCACCCACCACTCCGGCAAACGCCGCAAAGGCCCCGAGTTCACCGTCGCCGGTGTCGAGGGCGGTGCGGGCGAGGTGCGCACCGTCGACGGTGTCACCGAGCTGACCAGCGGTCCCCTCACCCTGCGCCTGGACCGCGCCGCCCCCTTCACGCTGAGCTTCCGCGACGCCGAGGGCCGCGAGCTGACCCAGGCGGGCGCCAAGGGCGCCGCCTTCGCCACCACCGACCAAGGCGAGCACCACATGGTGGGCAAGCTCGCCCTCGGCGTCGGCGAGCAGGTCTACGGCCTCGGCGAACGCTTCACCCCGTTCGTCAAGAACGGCCAGGTGGTCGACATGTGGCAGGCCGACGGCGGCACCAGCAGCGAGCAGGCCTACAAGAACATCCCGTTCTACCTCTCCTCACGCGGCTACGGCGTGTTCGTCAACCACCCCGGCAAGGTCTCCTTCGAGGTGGGCTCGGAGTCCGTGGGCCAGGTCCAGTTCAGCGTCGAGGATCAGACCCTGGAGTACTACGTCGTCGCGGGTCCCACCTCGAAGGACGTCCTCGCCCGCTACACCGGCCTCACCGGCCGCCCGGCCCTGCCGCCTGCCTGGTCCTTCGGCCTGTGGCTGACCACCTCCTTCACCACCTCCTACGACGAGGCGACGGTGATGTCGTTCGTCGACGGCATGTCCGACCGCGGTATCCCCCTGTCGGTGTTCCACTTCGACTGCTTCTGGATGCGCGAGTACCAGTGGTGCGACTTCGAGTGGGACCCGGACGTCTTCCCCGACCCCGCGGGCATGCTGGCCCGGCTCAAGGCCAAGGGCCTGCGGATCAGCGCCTGGATCAACCCCTACATCGCCCAGAAGTCGCCGCTGTTCGACGAGGCGGCCGAGCTGGGCCACCTGGTGCGCCGCGCGAACGGCGACGTATGGCAGTGGGACCTGTGGCAGGCGGGCATGGGCCTGGTCGACTTCACCAGCCCCGAGGCCTGCGCCTGGTTCCAGTCGAAGCTCAAGCCGCTGCTGGACCAGGGCGTCGACTGCTTCAAGACCGACTTCGGCGAGCGCATCCCCACCGACGTCGTCTGGCACGACGGCTCGGACCCCGAGCGGATGCACAACTACTACACGGAGCTGTACAACAGGACCGTCTTCGAGCTGCTGGAGAAGGAGCGCGGGCAGGGCGAGGCCGTGCTGTTCGCCCGCTCCGCGACCGCGGGCGGCCAGCAGTACCCCGTGCACTGGGGCGGTGACTGCTGGTCCTCCTTCGAGGCGATGGCCGAGTCGCTGCGCGGCGGCCTGTCGCTGTCGCTGAGCGGCTTCGGCTTCTGGAGCCACGACATCGGCGGCTTCGAGGGCACTCCCGACGCCTCGGTGTTCAAGCGCTGGCTGGCCTTCGGCCTGCTGTCCTCGCACAGCCGGCTGCACGGCTCCTCCTCCTACCGGGTGCCGTGGGAGTTCGGCGACGAGGCCGTCGAGGTCGCCCGCCGCTTCACGCTGCTCAAGCACCGGCTGATGCCGTACCTGTACGGCGTCGGCGTCGAGGCCCACCGCACCGGCGTGCCCTCGATGCGCCCGATGCTGCTGGAGTTCCCCGGCGACCCGGCCTGCCGCCCGCTGGACCGCCAGTACCTGCTCGGCGCCGACCTGCTGGTCGCCCCCGTCTTCAGCGAGGACGGGGAGGTCGAGGTCTACCTGCCCGAGGGCACCTGGACGCAGCTGCTCACCGGCGAGACCGTGACCGGCCCGGTCTGGCGCACCGAGCGCCACGGCTACGACAGCCTTCCGCTGTACGTGCGCGAGGGCGCGGTCCTGCCGCTGTCCGCCGACGACCAGCGCCCCGACGGCGACTGGCTGGACGGCCTCACCCTGCTCGTCCACCCGACCGCCGAGCCCGGCTACGCGCGCACCGTGACCGTCCCGCACCAGGACGGCACCACCGCCGCCACCTTCCGGGTCCGGCGGGACGGCGACACGCTGAGCGTCACCGCCGAGGGCGGCGACCGGCCGTTCACGGTGCAGGTCGCCGGCGGCGCGAGCGCCACCGGGACCGGCGAGGTGAGCGTGCCGCTGACCTGACCCGGCACGGCACCCGTAGCGGGGCCGGGGTGGGGCGGGACGGGAACTGCG
>NZ_VJZD01000482.1 GCF_009377175.1 Streptomyces adustus | reverse complement strand
GTGGCGGACGAGGTGGCAGGGGCGGACGGGGTTGCGGGCGGCTCGGTCGTGGGCGGGGTGCGGCGCCGTCGGACGAGGGCCATGGCCCGCCGGGCCAGGCCGCTCAGCCCGTCGGGGGCGAAGAGCAGGACGAGGACGACGGCGGCGCCGTACAGATAGCGCGCGGCCTCGGTGGGTCCCACCGCGTGGCCGGGCGCGCCGGGTGCCGCGACCAGGGGCAGCTGGTCGGCGTAGCGGGCCATGAGCAGGGGCAGCGCAGTGACGAAGACGGCTCCCGCGACGGCGCCCGCCACCGAGCCGAGTCCGCCGATGACGATCATCGCGAGGTAGTCGATGGACAGGGCGAGGCCGAAGTAGTCCGGCACGATCCGGCGGAAGACGAGCGCGAGCAGGACCCCGGCCAGGCCCGCGTACATGGAGGAGACCACGAAGGCGGCAGAGCGCCGACGGGCCACCGGGACGCCCATCACGGCCGCGGCGGTCTCGCTGTCGCGCAGCGCGGTCAGCGCCAGGCCGGGGCGGCCGGCGAGCAGGTTGCGGGCGGCGAACCAGCCGGCGCCCAGCAGCGCCAGCGCGAGGTACCACAGGCGTTCCTCGGCGCCGAACGGCACGCCCAGCACGATGAGTTGCGGGTCGGTGCCGGTGAAGGTGAAG
Source organism: Streptomyces adustus (assembly GCF_009377175.1). Lineage (GTDB taxonomy): Bacteria > Actinomycetota > Actinomycetes > Streptomycetales > Streptomycetaceae > Streptomyces > Streptomyces adustus. The sequence continues at coordinate 2,136 of NZ_VJZD01000482.1, read as the reverse complement.
CCGCCCAGGGACATCGGCGGCACGGACCGTCCGTTGAAGCCGCCGGTGAGGGTGTCGGCGTTGAGCATCACGTGCCGGCCGAGGAAGACCAGGGCGAGGGTCGCCACCCCCAGGTAGACCCCGCGCACCCGGCCGGCCACCGGGCTGAACAGCCCGCCCGCCACCCCGCTCAGGCAGACCGCGAGCACCAGGGCGAGCGGCGGCGGCAGGCCCGGCCCGGGTTCCCCGGCCAGCCACACGTAGCCGTAGGCGCCGACCGCGAGGAAGAAGGCATGGCCCAGGGAGAGCTGGCCCGCGGTGCCGGTGAGCAGGGTGAGTCCGACGGCGCCCAGCGCGGCGGCCATCGAGAACAGCCCGACCTGGAGCCAGAACGCGCCCAGGTAGAACGGCAGCGCGCACAGGACGAGCACGGCGGCCACTGCGGCGAGACGTCTAGACACGGGCCGCCTCCTTGGTGCCGAAGAGACCGGCCGGCCGCACGAGGAGCACCAGCACCATCACGGCGTACGGCACCACGTCGCCGAAACCCGCGCCGAGCGCGGAGAGTTCGGACTGGTAGCCGGCCGCCAGCGCCTCGGTGACACCGATCAGCAGGCTGCCGGCGAGCGCGCCGGGCGGCGAGGCCATCCCGCCGAGGATCGCGGCGGGGAACGCCTTCAACGCGATCTGTCCGGTCGTACGCTCCAGCCCGGGCGCCGGGAACGCGGCCAGGAACACGGCGGCGAGCGCGGCGAGCGCACCGGCCAGGCACCAGGCGAGGGTGCGGATCCGGGCGAGCCGGATGCCCATCAGGGCGGCGGCCTCCTGGTCCTCGGCGGCGGCGCGCAGCGACAGGCCCCAGGGGGTGAACCGGAACACGGCGAAGACCGCGGCGATGACGGCCGTCGACACCAGGATCGAGGCGATCCGGCTGTCGGCGACGGTCACCGGGCCGAGCCGGGTCACGGCGGAGCCCCAGGGGTCGCCGAGGGTGAGCAGGTCCCCGCCGATGCGGCGGGTGAGATCGGTCATCAGCAGGATGTCGACGCCGATGGTCACGATGGTCAGCACATGCGCGGCGGTCGGGTCGACGCGGCGCAGCAGCAGGACGTCGATCAGGCCGGCCGCCGCCGCGGTGGCGAGCACCGCCAGGGCGAGGGCGCCCGCGAAGCCGAGGCGGTCGTGCAGCACCGCGGTGAGATAGCCGCCGAGCAGCAGCAGCGAGCCGTGGGCGAAGTTCATCACCGCCGAGGCCTTGAAGATGATGACGAAGCCGAGGGCGACCAGGGCGTAGACCGAGCCGAGGGCGAGTCCGTTCAGCACGGTGTCCAGGGCGGTGCTCATGCGATGTGCTCCCGGGAGGTGGTCGGGGTGCCGAGGTAGGCGCGGCGCACCTCGGGGTCCTGGCGGACCCGGTCCGGGGTGCCTGCGGCGATACGGCGGCCGAAGTCGAGGACGGTGACCTCGTCGGCCAGCCGCATGACGAGTCCCATGTCGTGCTCCACCAGTAGGACGGACAGGCCCAGTTCGGCGCGGACGGTGCGCACCACCTCGACGGTGCGGGCGCGTTCGCCGGAGTTCATGCCGGCCACCGGTTCGTCGAGCAGCAGCACCCGTGGTTCCAGGCACAGGGCGCGGGCGAGTTCGACCCGTTTGCGGTCGCCGTAGGAGAGCAGGGCGACCGGGGTGTCGAACAGCGGCCCGAGGCCGGTGAGTTCGGCGATCTCCCGGGCCCGGGCGCGGTGCTCGCGCTGCTCGCGCACGGTGCCCGGCAGCCGCAGGGCGGTGGCGGTGAATCCCGCGCGGCCCAAGGCCTGCCGGCCGAGCATCAGGTTGTCGCCGACCGTGCCGGCCGTGGTGACGATGTTCTGGAAGGTGCGGGCGATGCCGAGCAGGGCGATCCGGTGCGGGGGCAGCCGGGTGAGTTCCCGCTCGCCGAGGCGGACCCCGCCCCGGCTGGGGCGGCACAGTCCGGACACGACGTTGAAGCAGGTCGACTTGCCCGCTCCGTTGGGCCCGATCAGCGCGTGCACGCTGCCGGGCGCCACGGTGAAGCCGACCGAGTCCAGCGCGGTGAGCCCGGCGAACCTGACGGTGACGTCCTCGACGCGCAGGGGCGGGGGCGGGCCGCTCATGGGGCACCCTGCCCTTCGGCGG
>NZ_VJZD01000481.1 GCF_009377175.1 Streptomyces adustus | reverse complement strand
CCCTCGGCGAGCCCGCCACCACCCCCGGCGCCCGGCTCATCCCCGCCTACCCCGCCGCCGAGCGTGCCGTCCGCGCTCTCGCCGAGGCCGTCAAGTACGGGCAGTGGCGGCGCGAGGCCGCCGACCCCGGCAAGGTGCCGGAGTACGACGACATCGACGAGAAGGGGGCGGCCCGGCTGATCGAAGGGCTGCTCGACCGTGGCCAGGGGCTCACCCTCGGCACCCGGGAGACGTGCGAACTGCTCGCACGGTACGGGATCGCCGTGCGCGAGGCGGTGCCCGCACCCACTCCCGAGGCCGCCGCCGAGGCCGCCCGCGCCCTCGGCTATCCCGTGGCCCTCAAGGCCACCGCACCGCATCTGCGACACCGCGCCGACCTCGGCGGCGTCCGCCTCGACCTGGCGGACGAGGAGCAACTGCGCCGGGCGTACGCCGAGCTGACCGAGCTGTTCGGGAAGCCGGACGAACTGCGGCCGGTGGTGCAGGCGATGGCACCGCGCGGGGTCGACACGGTCGTGCGCTCGGTCATCGATCCGAAGGCCGGGGCCGTGCTGTCGTTCGGGCTCGCCGGAGCCGCGTCCCAACTGCTCGACGACATGGCGCACCGGCTGGTTCCGGTCACCGACCGCGACGCGACCTCGCTGATCAGGTCGATCCGGACGGCGCCGCTGCTGTTCGGCTGGCGGGGCTCGACCCCGGTCGACACGCCTGCGCTGGAGGAGCTGCTGCTGCGGGTGTCCCGGCTGGTGGACGACCACCCCGAGGTCGTCGCGGTCACCCTGGAGCCGGTCGTCGTCGCCCCTCGCGGACTGAGCGTCCTCGGCGCCACCGTGCGCCTGGCGCCGCCCCCCGTCCGTGACGACCTCGGCCCGCGCACGCTCCCCTCGTACTGAGCGCGGCCGGGCGACTGTCCGGTCCTGCCGAGCGCTGCGCCGGGCTACGGTCCGGGCCCGACGGTTCCCTCGCGCGGAACCGTCGGCTGCGCCGAGCGGTGCCTCGCAGTCAGTGCGCCCCCGTAGGATGGACGTCATGGCCAAGACCAGTACGACGACCCAGGGGCTGCGAGCGGCGATCGAGCGCAGCGGCTACTACCCGGCCCTCGTGGCCGAGGCGGTGGAGGCCGCCGTGGGCGGCGAGCCGATCCGGTCGTACCTGGTCCACCAGGAGACCACGTTCGACCAGAACGAGGTGCGCCGGCACGTGACCGTGCTGGTCCTCACCGACAACCGCTTCATCGTGAGCCACACCGACGAGCAGGCCGCCGACACCACCTCCCCGACGCCGTACGCCACGACGTCCACGGAGTCCGTGAAGATCGGCCGGATCTCGTCCGTCGTGGTCAGCCGGGTGGTCGCCAACCCCGAGTCCTACACCCCCGGCACGCTGCCGCGCGAGATCGTGCTGACCATCGGCTGGGGCGCCGTCTCCCGCATCGACCTGGAGCCCGCCGCCTGCGGCGACCCCAACTGCGACGCCGACCACGGCTACACGGGCAGCTCGACGGCGGACGACCTCAGCCTGCGCGTCAGCGAGGCCGGGGACGGCCCGGAGACGGTCCGCCAGGCCCTCTCCTTCGCCCAGGCCATCTCCGAGGCGACAGCGGACGTCACCGCCTGATGTCCCATCTCTCGCCGTCCGATTCCGTCGCCTGGGACCACCCCGAGCCGCTCGCCGTCGGCTCCGCCCCCGTCCCGGAGTACGGCTCCGGCTCGCTCGCCGACCTGCTGCCCACGCTCGCCGCCGGCATGGGCGTCCCCGGCATGCCCACCGGCATCCCCGAGCTGACCGCCGCCGACCGCAACTGCGTGTTCCTGATCGACGGCCTGGGCTGGGAACAGCTCAGGGCGCACCCGGACGAGGCCCCCTTCATGGCCTCGCTGCTGGCGAGCTCCCGCGGCGGCACCGGCCGCCCGATCACCGCCGGCTACCCGGCCACCACCGCGACCTCCCTCGCCTCCGTCGGCACCGGCCTCCCGCCTGGCGCCCACGGCCTGCCCGGTTACACCGTCCGCAACCCGGACACCGGCGAGCTGATGAACCAGCTCCGCTGGAAGCCGTGGACCTCGCCGCGCGTCTGGCAGCCGTACCCCACCGTCTTCCAGCTGGCCCACGAGGCCGGGGTGCACGCCGCCCAGGTCTCGTCGCCGACCTTCGCGAACACCCCGCTGACCAAGGTCGCCCTCAGCGGCGGAACGTTCCACGGGCGGCTGGCCGGCGAGGAGCGCGTGGATCTCGCGGCCGCCCAACTGGCCGCCGCCGACCGCTCCCTGGTCTACACGTACTACGCCGAACTCGACGGCGCGGGCCACCGCTACGGCGTCGCCTCCGACACCTGGCGCGGTCAGCTCATGTACGTCGACCGGCTCGTCCAGCGGCTGGCCGAGCAGCTGCCCCCGCGCAGCGCCCTGTACGTCACGGCCGACCACGGCATGATCGACGTCCCGTTCGACGAGCAGCACCGCATCGACTTCGACGAGGACTGGGAGCTGCGCGCCGGCGTGGCCCTGCTGGGCGGCGAGGGCCGCGCCCGCCACGTCTACGCGGTGCCGGGCGCCGAGAACGACGTACTGACCTGCTGGCGCGAGGTGCTCGGCGAGCAGTTCTGGGTGGCTTCGCGGGACGAGGCGATCGCGGCCGGCTGGTTCGGCCCGCACATCGACGAGCGCGTGTACGCACGTATCGGCGACGTGGTGGCGGCCGCCCACGACGACGTGCTGATCATCGCCTCGGAGCGGGAACCGAAGGAGTCGGCGATGGTCGGCAACCATGGTTCGATGACCCCGGCCGAACAGCTGGTCCCCCTGCTCGAAGTACGTACCTGAGCCCCACCGCCACGACCCGCCCCCGCCCG
>NZ_VJZD01000480.1 GCF_009377175.1 Streptomyces adustus | reverse complement strand
GCTCCGCAGACACGTCGCGGCGTCGCTACGCGACGCTTCCCGGCGCTGCGCGCCGGCGGCTCCAGGCTCCGCCCGGAGCGGGCTGCCACTCCGTGGCAGCCCTGTCGTACCAACGCTCCGCGCTGGTACGGGGTCTGACCGCTCCGCGGTCAGGAGAAAAGCGCAGCAGCAAGGGAGGGGTGGCTGAACGGCGAGCCCGTCGCATGGAAGTGACGGGATGTCACTTCCATGCTGTGCGTCAAAGCTGATGGTGGGCTAGATCCTGGGATGGAACTCCGTCTCCACTCCGCCGCGAGAATGCGTCAGATTCCAGGCAGGGATACTTTCTGGGCTCGCCCCATACCTCCACTCAAGACCGAGGCGAATGCCAGGGAGCGCCCCCGGGGCGGTGACTCTCCGCACTCTTATCACGGCGTAAGAATGGCTGGTTTCCTCGGCATAATGTACCGCCCTATTCCATGGACGAAGGTGTCGAAATAAAATGGAATTCCTGGCGGAGCGGCAACTTCGCCAGGGGGTAATTCTCCTACGACACAAAGGATGTTCCATCATGGTGCAGCTGCCGCCGGTTTCTCTCGATGTTTTCGATGAGGCCCGGAAAGAGGCGTACGTGATTTTGGCCCGCGTCATGGCGCGGCTGGCTCGGGGTGAGCACGTGGTGCGGCTCGGAGTCACGGTGGACGGTATGGAACGGCCGCTGTCGGCGACGCTGCCGCTGACTGTCGAGGGTGAGGGCACCGCCGACGATCTGATCGGTGCGGAGGAGCGGTACTTCGAGAACGCGGCGTTCCTGCTGGCTTGCGGGCTGGCGCAGCGGCTGTCGTACGGCGTGATGTATCTGCGCTCCCCCTCCGGGGGCGTGGAGGGCCCGGCGTATGTGATCCGGGCGTGGCGTCTGCGGTGGGCGTCGCTGGCGGAGTGCACGGCGGCGGAGGCGGCCGAGCTGATCGGGGATCGTGAACCGGCTTTGTTCGAGGACGCGTTCAGCCTCCAGGACGACGAGGCGATCTACCCGCCGGTGGCCTACGAGATCCCCTAGAGCCCCTGTCAGCGGGCCGGGATGGCGACCTGGCCCGCACCCCTGCGGCGCGGAGCGTCGCAGAGACCGTGAGGGGCGGCCCGCACAGCGGGCCGCCCCTCACGCATTGCGTAGCAATGCCACGGCTGCATTTCCGCCGCGTAGCGGCGGCGCGTCGTGTCTGCGGAGCAGACCGCGCGCAGGTGAAATAGGAATACGGATTGGCGTATGGATGCTGCGCCGGGAATTTCCGCGTGTGGCGTCTAAGGCTGGCGGGGAATTGTATATCTCCGGGAGGTCGGCAAACCTGGTCCGGATAATTCCCCGCCAGCTGTCTCTCCTACGAGACGTTTCCAGAATACGGGATGTTCCCCGACGCCGGGCCCCAAGTCAGACTGAGAACGGCCGGGCCCGCGGCACACGCCCGAGGGTTAGGCTTGCACGCGGGAGCCCGCACTCACCTCAAACTTGCTCAGGCCCTATGAGGATGGAGTGACGCAGATCGCGTAGGCGTAGATGGTCCCCGTCCCTGTACCGATGTTGCGGGCGCCGGCGTACCACAGCGTGGGGTCGTTGTTATCGGGCCTCGAGTACTCGGTGTCCCATGGGCCACCGAACCATGTGATACCTCCCCCCGTGGTGACCTTTCCCGGTGGGCAGGTCGCCGTGGCGTTGCCGACTTCGCCCGGGGGGACATCAGTGCCGTTGAACACAACCTCACGGCCGGACAGACCGCCAGACCCTGTTGCGCCTGTGGCACCAGTCGGGCCGGTCGCTCCGGTAGCGCCCGTTGATCCGGTAGCGCCGGTCGCACCAGTGGCGCCTCCACCTGGACCCGTTGGTCCGGTCGCACCGGTAGCGCCTTGGGTGCCGACTCCGGTTGCCCCCGTGGCGCCCGTGGCGCCCGTCGCTCCGGTCGCTCCGGTAGCGCCCGTTGATCCGGTAGCGCCGGTCGCACCAGTGGGGCCCGTGGCGCCCTTCGCACCATCAGCGCAGTGGCGTTCGCTCCAGAAGTCTGGGCGGAACGCAGGCTTGTCGTGGTGCTCCCCGTCCCGGCACTCGTCGCCTCCACCACCCACACGGCTCAATACGCTCGCACGGTCTCTGATGCTGTGCGCTACAGCCACGGCCGGGCTGACCAATCCAGTTGCCAGGATGAGTGTGGCCGAGGCGATTGTGCCGCCTTGGATCCACTTGGATCGACGGGGCAGCGGGCCCAATCGGGACGCCCTTCCGGGTTCAGACTTCACGAAGGTCCTCCTTCTCTTGATCGATCCGGGACCGCAAGCCCGGAACCGGAGATGATCTTGACCGGTATGCCTTGAAGTGATTGGCGATAGCGGGTGGGGCGCGCAGATCCGTCGGTGAATCAGCGCAACGAGTAAGTCCGCATGGATCAAAAACACTCTTGTGTGATCTCTATGCCGTGCCGCAGCCCCTAGCCGCAATCTTGGAATCGCTCTCCCGGACCTCCAACCGCCGCTGCGCCTGTCAGACGTTCCCGCAAGAGGTCGTTGAGCGCAGCCACCGAAGACGTGGTGCGCCCCGTTGACCGCGCACCACGCAGCCGTGCGGCGGTCCCGCCTCTTCGCTTCCCTGCCTCCCTGCCAGGTCGCAGCGTCCGGCGTTCGGGTCGCGCGGAGGCTGGCTGGCGACGCGCGAGGAGAGGTGGCCGTTCCGATCCCCCGAGGCTCGCCGCCCTACCCGCCCCTACCTCCCTTCCTTTCCCTGGCTTGTGCTGGGTGCGGGGGTGTGCAGAGGGGGATGTCTGGGTGCCGACCACGCCCGAGCAGCATGGTGACCTGCGGAAACTCCGTCAGGTGTCGGGAGAAGACCGACAGTTGTGGTCGGGGTTGTCGGAGGGGTGGCCTGCGGGGTTGTGGGCGTGGTCGGGGGC